>JACQVT010000838.1 GCA_016209665.1 Planctomycetota bacterium
ACCCCCAGTAAAGTAGAATGTCCCCTTTATACCCCGTGTAGGGTGAAGCTGCCCGGGGGCGGCGGGACGCCGGGGCCGCTCATGCGAGCCTGGAAGAGGAGGTAGTCGCTGCCGTCGACGTCGCCGACGTTGCCGAGGACGGCGGCGATCAGAACGACGACGTCGCGGTCGAGGTTCCTGGTGGCGCACTCGGGGTGTGCGGCCACGTCGATGGGCACGTCCGGTAAAACCCTGCCCGCCGGTAGCACCGGGTCGGGGTGCGAATTCGAGGGTGTTGCCGGGATCCCGGACGCCCAATAAGCGGTCAAAAACCCGTTGAGTCGGCAGTGAACTATGCCGAATTTCTAGTTGCGATCGTGTTGTCATCGCGGACGTCAAAGCGGTGATGGGCCCTTGGAGCCCATCTCAAAACCCCGCAATCCGACCGGCTGGAAGTCCGCCACGGCGGATCCCGCCTTTGGCGGACTCGCCGCGGTGAGCCGACCGGTCCCACACGGGTTTTGGGACGGACAGTCAAGAGCGTGGCGAGTCCCTGAACGAGCATGACGCTCCCTGAACGAGCATGACGCTCCCTGAACGAGCATGACGCGTCGGCGTTTGGCGGCAGTTAACGCGTCGGCGTTTGGCGGTAGTTAACAGGAGTGCCCGGGCGATGAGATTCTGTTACCTCGTGTTCGGTTTGGTCGGCGTGGCAGGGCTGGGAACATTCAGTTGCGTGAACATCCAGGTGGACTCCTCCACCGTGGACGTGCCGGTGACCACGCAACCGGCGGCGACGGCGGGACCCGCCTACCACATCACGCTGGTCGATCCGCTGTACGAATCGACGGCGGGGGCCAGGGCCGTCGCCGCGGGTGACATCGACAACGACGGGAACATGGACTTCGCGTCGATCTCGGCCGAATCGCAGCGGGTGCAGGTCCACCTCCAGCAGGGCTCCACGGGCAACTTCGACACCATCGCGATCGCGGGCGGGGCCCCGATCACGACGCCCGTCGCCGTCGAGGTGGCGGACATGAACAACGACGGCCGGCTCGACGTGGTGGTCCTGGTCGCCGACACCGGCTTCGACAACGACGGCTCGCCGGCGGGAACTCTCGATATCCTCTTCCAGGGCGCCGATCCCCGCGAACCGAACGACTGGTTCCAGTTGAATGAGCCGGGCACGGTCCCGGTGTCGAACCTGCTGCTGCCGTCGGGAGACGGCGTCAAGACGGGCCCGACATCGATGGTCATCGGCCCACTGGACGGGCGGCCGGGGCTGGACATTGCGGTGACCTGCAACGGGGGCGACGAGAACGACGTCCGGCTGTTCTCAAACCCCTGGGGCATCAATGCGCTGTTCAGCGTGGCGTGGGTCCCCACCACGATCGAGTTCGATTTCTCGGCGTTCATCTCAGCGGGCCTCGCCGACCTGGACAGCGACGGCGACTTCGACATCGTGCTCAGTGTTCCCGAGGCCAAGAGCTTTAACCTGCGCTGGCTGGAGAACCCGCTGCTGAACGGCTTCATTGGGGGCGGCTCGGCCATTCCGACCTATGCCCCGGACCAGTTCGGCTCGCTGTTCGAGGCCACCGCGCGGGCCAAGGCGGTGGTGCTGGGCGATATCAACAACGATGGGCAGCCCGACGCGGCCTCGATCTCCGAGGCCTCGCAGCCGGTGCAGATCCATTTGTGGGACTCGGCGCTGGGCATGTTCAACACCGTCAGCATCACGAGCGGGCCGCCGCTGAGCCGCCCGGCCGACATCGCTCTTGCCGACCTGAACGCCGACGGGAAGCTGGACATCGTGCTGCTGGTCGCGGACACGGGCCTGTCGCCCGAGGGCGCCCAACCGGCCGTGGTGCTGCTGGTCCAGGGGGCCGATCCCGAGGATCCCGCGGCCTGGACGATGGTGCCCGGCATGACGGCGTCGTTCCCCACGAACCTGCTGCTGGGCGCCGGAGACGTCAGCGACCTGACGGTCGGCCCGGTAGCCGGCGCCACCGCGCCCGATATCCTTGTGGCGACGGAGGGGGCAGTCCGGCTGTTCCGCAATCCGGGGGCGGCCTCGGTCACCGACGCGACGACCTGGACCTCGACGGTCCTCGAGACCAACGCGAGCGACCGGGCCAAGGTCGAGCTGACGGACCTGGACGGCGACGGCGACCAGGACGTGGTGATGGTCGACGGTGGGGGCAGCGGGTTCAACGTGCGATGGCTGCAGAACCCCCGGATCAGCCCGCCCGGGGCGAACCTGGCGGCGACCCCGACCTACCTGTCGGACCTGGTCCGGCCCGATCTGATCGACCCACTGTTCGAGTCGACGGCCGGCGCCGCGGCGGTGGCCATCGGCGACATCAACAACGACGGCCTGATCGACGTGGCCTCGATCTCCGACGAGAACCAGACGGTGCAGATCCACCTGCGCAACGCCGCCACCGGCATGTTCGACCCGGCGATCACCATCGCGGGCGGCGGACCGCTGGCGATCATGAATGACATCGAGCTGGTGGACCTCAACAACGACACCAAGCTGGACGTGGTGGTGCTGGCGACCAACAGCGGCTTCGCCCCCCCGCTCAATCCCTCGGTGACGAAGATCGGGGCCCTGGTCATGCTCATTCAGGGAGCCAGTCCCACCGACCCGGCGAACTGGACGCAGGTGGACTTCCTCGGCGACCCCGCCCCCCAGTTGACCGACCGCCACTTGTACTTCTGGAGCAACGCCGCCGGCCTGACGGACATGGTGACGGGAGACTTCACCGGCGACGGGCTGGTGGACATCGTCGTCGCCAACAACGAAGACCCCCAGCCGCCGCACACCGCGGTCTACCTGTTCCCGAACCCGGGGGCGGCGAACGTCACCGACCCCGCCCAGTGGCGGCGAACGGTGATCGACGCGGATGTGCCCGATTATGGCCGCCTGGGCGTCGCCGACATCGACGCCGACGGCGACCTGGACGTCGTGGCGAGCGTGCCCACGTCGATCACGTTCAACCTGCGGTGGCTCGAGAATTCCAACAACGCCACCACGTGGACCCGCCGGCTCGTGGGCCAGCAGCAAGGCGGCGCCGAAGTGATCGCGCTGGGCGACATCGACGGCGACGGCGCCCTCGACGTGGCCGCCTCCAGCGCCAGCATGCTGTTGACGCAATGGTTCCGAAACCCGGGTCAGGCGGCCCTGGCCACCGGAGCCACGTTCCCGTGGGAGGTCTACAACATCGGCGAACTCGTGGACGTGCCGGGCGAGGTCAACCAGGTGCAGCTCGTGGACCTCAATGCCGACGGCAATCTGGACTGCTTCGTGACCGCCTATGACGACGGGACGAGCCAGGGTACGGCCGTCGGGTTCCAGCGGCAGGCCGACGTGCAGGCGGCCTGGGAGTCCTACCAGATCGACGCGGCGGGGGCCCAGTTCGGACGGGTCGCGTTCGCCGACTTCGATGGGAACGGCCGGCTCGACTTCCTGGCCCCGCTCA
The DNA here is from genome assembly GCA_016209665.1 of Planctomycetota bacterium. Taxonomy (GTDB): domain Bacteria; phylum Planctomycetota; class Phycisphaerae; order UBA1845; family PWPN01; genus JACQVT01. Next base: position 3,462 of record JACQVT010000838.1, read on the forward strand.
ACTTCCCCGGCCTGACGCACGACCGGATCGCCTTCTACACCGCCGTGACCGACGACCGCTGGCTGCGCGGGATTGTGGGACACCAGGAGAGCGGCGCCGATTATGTGTCCCTGGGCGACGTGGACGACGACGGGAGGCCCGACGTGGCCGTCGCCAGCGTCGAACTGGGCCTGATCCAGTGGTTCCAGAACCCCGGCGCCGCCGCCCTGGCCCCCGGGGCCGTCCAGGTGCCTTGGCGGGTGTTCAACGTCGGCGACACCTCCGCTCTCGCCACGGGGGACATCTCGCAGATTCAACTATCGGACCTGAATGGTGACGGCACGCTGGAATGCTTCGTCAGCGCGGGCGGTACGCTGGCAGCCTACCGCCAGTTCGGCGACCCTCGGGATCCCTGGGGCGCTGTGTTGATCGACCAGACCGACGCCGCCATCGGGCGGGTGGCGTTCTCCGACATCGACGGCGACGGCTTCGCCGACTTCATCGTGCCGCTGGACCGGGCCGGAACCGCCAACGACCACATCGCCATCTACACCGTGCTCACGCAGACCCAGTGGCAGCGCCGGCTCGTCGCTCAGCAGCCCGGCAACCTGGGCGTGCTGGCCGTGGCCGACATCGACGGCGACGGGGCCGCGGACCTGGTCAGCGCCACCGGCAACCTGATCCAGTGGTACCGCAACCCGGGCGCGATCCGGCTGCAAAGCGGCTTCAGCCAGGTGCCCTGGGACGTCTTCAACATCGGCACGCTGTCGGAAGGCGAACCCAACCAGATCCAGTTGGTCGACCTGGACGGCAACGGCGTGGCTCAATGCTTCGTGACGGCGGAAGGCCGGGGCTGGAACTTCACCCGCGGCGAGAACGTCGAGAACTACTGGGCGCCGTCGGAACTGTTCGGCACGGATCCTAAGGCCGACGTGGGCCGGGCGACGTTCGCCGATTTCAACGGCGACGGCCAGTTGGACTTCGTCGTTCCCATCGACCGTGTCGGCGCACTCGTGCGCGACCAGTTCATCCTGTTCATTCGGAAGTGACCCAGGCTTGATTCCCCCTCCGGGCCCCAGACTCCTCAGATGGAAGCCCCAGGCAGGACTGCCTGGGGCTTGCTCATGGTCGCCAGGTCAGCCTCCATCAGCTCAGCCAGCCCACACCACGGAGGACGTCCAGCGTCGAACTCGTGGTGACGGGCGTCTGTGCCTCGGGCTTGATCGAATCGAACAGCGCCTGGATCAACGTACCGGCGACGTCCGCCGTCGCATTCCCGACGCCGTCCAGCACCTGATTGGCGATGGCCGGATCGCAGTCACTCAGCACGCCCATCGACATCCAGCAGCAGGAAACCAGAATCAACAGCGCCCAGCGATAGCGCCGACTCGAGAACGGGCCCAAGCTCATCTGCGGATTCTCCTTGTCTGATGGCCGAAGCCGTCGGCGCGAAACCGATGGACGCCAGCCGCTCACCAGCCATTCGCCCGCAGCATTATACCCGTGAGTCCCTTGTCGGTTCACGGTTGGCCGGTGCACGCCCGGCGGCGAGGACTGCGAGGCCTCTACTCCTCAAGACGCGCCGGGCCGGCCGGCATCAGCCCCACTCGCGGCGACGCCGACCGCACCGCGATCATAACCCAAGCTGTGACAATAGGATATGAGAAACAAGACAGACGTGCCGTCCACGCTCATCCGTGGAGGCACGCCTGCTGATCTGAGACGGGACGGCTTGCGGATCGGGCCGGACAGACCCGATCAGATCTGCGGGACCGTATTACCGCCGCTGTTGCCGTCGCCCTGGACGGGCGCACTATCCTCGTCCGGGGTGATGGTCTCGAACGCCGCGTTGATCAGGGCCGAGGCCGCGCTGATCGCCGCGTCGTTCAGGCCCGTCACCAACGTCGTCTGCACGTCGGTATCACAGGCGGGCAGCGCACCCAGGAAGAGTCCACAGGCGACCAACAACACGGAACCGATGCCCGCTCTTGCGTTTCTGCGCCGGAAGCTCATGCGATCGTCCTCGCTCAAGGTACAAATGGCGAATCCGCGGCCCCACCCCGGCCGCGTCCGGTCCACCTCAGTTCCCTGCCTCTCGACAGTCCGATCATCGGATGGATGGGGGCGTCAATTGAGTCTCGAATCAATGATTTGGCGGCGAGGCCGCGGCCGAGTGGAAACAGCGTCAGGCCCGATAACGTGGGGGTATCAATCGCACTCCAGAAGCACCGCCCGACCGACCGATAAACGTCTTGACTCCCACCGACCGACCGGAGTGATGGTGAGCGCATGAAAGCCGGCAACCTCGACAAGAAAACCACGCATCGTTCCTCCCGGGTACCGTTCGTCGACGCACCGGCCGCGCCGCCCCGCCCGGCTCGTCGGCAACCCACTCCGGTGAGCGCGGCGGAACTCAAGGAATGGGTTCGCCGGGCCCGGGACCTTCCGGACATACGGTGGGAGAAGGTGCAGGCGATGCGCGACGCCATCCAGTCGGGCTCGTTCGACGAGGCACGCCTGGACAGACTGGTCGATCTGCTGCCGGCTGAACTGTTCGGCGGGCCGGACGCTGCGGATTGACCGGCGGGATCATCGCTCAGCGTCTCCGCCCCACCCCCAGGCTTCCCCCCGATCGGGCCGGTGTCACTTGAAAAACGGCGCCGCACTCCGGCTGCTGGCAGGTCATCGTGATCGCGTCGGCCTGGACCCCGCCCTGCTCGCCCACCGTCCTGAGAGAAAGGACCACGTCAATCACCGATGCGCAGGCGTGGACGCAGAAGCCCGCGGGCACCGTGTCCGCGAACGCGAAGGTTTGACCCGCGCGGATACGGGCGGGACAGCCGCCGGACCGGGGCGCCTTGACCACGGTGACGACGATGCCGGCGGGCGGGTTGATCGCTCCCTGACGGTCGCGGC
>JACQVT010000872.1 GCA_016209665.1 Planctomycetota bacterium
GGGCGAGGGGGCCGACCGCCTGGAGGGCGGCGCCGGCATTGACCAGCTCACAGGGGATGCGGGGGACGACATCCTGATCGGCGGCGATGACGCGGACCTCTTGGTGGGGGACGAGGGAGACGACCGGCTGGAGGGCGGGCAGGGTGGGGATGCCTTGGACGGAGGGGCCGGCAACGACATCCTGATCGGCGGCACCGAGGACGATCAGCTCATCGGCGGCCTCGGTAACGACATCCTCATGGGCGATGACGGGCAGGTCGTGGGCGGCGTGGTGACCCTGACCGGCGGCGCCGGCAACGATGTGCTCCAGGGCGACGAGGGGAACGACCAGCTCTACGGGCAAGCGGGCGATGACAGCCTGCTCGGCGGGGCGGATGACGACCTCCTGCAGGGCGGCGCTGGGGGGGACACACTGAACGGCGAGGCCGGCAACGATATCCTGATCGGCGGCACCGAGGACGACCAGCTCATCGGCGGCCTGGGCGACGACATCCTGTTGGGCGACGACGGCACCGTTGTGAGCCTCACCGTCACGCTTGTCGGCGGCACCGGAAACGACAAGCTGCAAGGCGACGAGGGGAACGATCGGCTCTACGGGCAGGGGGGCGCCGACACCTTGACGGGCGGAGCGGGGGACGACTACCTGGAAGGCGGTCTGGGGAACGACTCGCTGGACGGGGAAGACGGGATCGACACGGCTCTCGGGCAGGAGGGTGATGATGCCCTGGCCGGGGGGTTGGGGCCCGACCTGCTTGACGGTGGTTCTGGGGCCGACAGGCTGGACGGCGGGGCGGGGGCCAATACGCTGATCGGCGGCCCCGGGGCGGACGTCATCCTTGGCGGCCCCGATGCCGACGCGATCTTCGGCGGCGAGGACGGCGACACCATCAACGCCATGGACGGGGCGGATACCGTGGATGCCGGGCCCGGCGACGACCTGGTGATGGGCGGCCTGGGGGACGACAGCATCCTGGGCAGCCTCGGGGCCGACCGGATCCTGGGGGAGGCCGGCAACGACGCGCTGTTCGGCGGGGCCGATGCCGATACGCTCATCGGCGGCGCCGGCGACGACCTGTTGGTGGGTGCCGATGGGAATGATGTGCTCCAGGGGGACGACGGGAGCGACATCCTCTGGGGTGGCTTCGAGCAGGTCGTCCAGTCCCGGCTGCGGCTCGGCCCAGGCGAGTTGGTGGCGGATAAGTTCGACCTGCCGCCGCGCTTCGCCTCCGAGGCGGCGCGGTTGACGCCCGAGCCGCCGCGCATCATGCCGCGTGCGGTGGCCGGTCTATCGCTGGACGGTCTGGCCACGGATGGGGCGGACGTCCTGCGCGGCGGTCTCGGCGATGACTTCCTGTTTGGGGGCGGCGATCGGGACGTCCTCGAGGGCGATGCCGGCACCGATTACCTGGACGCGGGCGCCGGTGGGGACGCGGTGAATGGAGGCCCAGGCGACGATGTGGCCCGCGGCGGCGCCAACGACGACGTGGTGCACGGCGACGAGGGTCTAGACCAGGTGTACGGCGATGCCGGCCGCGACTACCTGTATGGCGACGCCGGGGCACCGGCACCGGACGGCAGCCAGCTCGGCCAGCGCCTCTGGGGCGGCGATGGCATTGATTTCCTCTATGCCTATGCGCCGTCAACGAGGGCGGCAGACGAAACTGGCATGGTCGGCGACGAGCTGCACGGGGGCGAGGGCGGCGACTTCCTCTATGGCAACCTGCGCCAGGACGTGCTGGCCGGGGACGGGGGCAAAGACTTCCTGCACGGCGACTTCCTCATCGGCCCGAATTATGTCGAGTCCCGTGACGCCGCCGTGGTTGGGGCTGACGACACGCTTCTTGGCGGCCCCGGCGAGGACCAGCTCTATGGCGGGGGCGGGAACGATGTGGTGTGGGGCGGCGCCGACTCGGACCGGCTCGAGGGCCAGGACGGCAACGATACGCTCTACGGCGGCAGCGGAATAGACGTGTTGGTCCTCGATACGAATTCCGAGTACACGCAGTTCGGGGACACGTTCGACGGCCATCGCGGGGACCTGAAACCAGGCGACGTCACGGACGACAACGCCACCGACATCTTGCTGATCCAAGGCACCACCGCGAACGACACCATCCTTCTAAGCCAGACGGCCCCGGGCACCTTGGGTCAGCTCCAGATCAAGTACAACGGCCACGACATTGTGGCAAACTGGCGCGACGGCAAGGGCCAGCTCGTCGTGGAGCAGATCCAGGTGTCCGGCGGCATGGGGGATGACCGGATCGAGTTCGTCGACAGCCCGAATCCCGTGGACGTGTCCAGCCTGAGTGACCGCAGCGACGACTGGGTGGCCGTGCTGGACGGCGGCCCCGGGAACGACATCCTGCGCGGCACGGCCGGGCGCGATCGTCTGGACGGCGGCGAGGGGAGCGATATCCTGTACGGCCTCGCAGGCGACGACCGGCTGTTCGGGGACGGCGGAACGGCCCAGCGGGACGACCACGATGTGCTCTTCGGCGGGCAGGGCCACGACGACTTGCTGGGCGGGCAAGGCACGAACGAGCTGTACGCGTGGTCCCACGATCCGAACCCCGCTTTAACGCACCTGGGGTTCGCCGCTGGGAAGACGACCGTTCAGCCGGCGCCCACCGAGGCAGCGGTGTTCACCGCCGCCGAGCCTCTGCCGGCACGCAGCGTCCTCACCGCTCCGGCGCCATTCACCGTGACCATCGGTGGAGTGACGCAAGACCCGGTCCTGGTGGTGGTTCCGCTGCCGGAAACGGTAACCGTTCTCACGGCGCAGGATCTCCTCACACGTGTCCAGACAGCCCTGCAGGTGGCCCATCTCGACGCCCTCCTGACCGCAAGCGTCGATGCGGAGCAGCGCGTCCGCCTGACTGCCATCGGGACTGCGGTGGGGAAGTCACTGACGATCGACACCGGACAGTTCGGGGTCTTCGTGGACCCGGAGGCCACAACGCCCGCCCACCCGAACTTCGGGAAGCTCTTCGATACCGATGGCGGCGGGATCTACGTCCTCGAGGACACGGGGCTCAACCGGGTCTTGGGTGGCCCGAATGACGACAGGTTGTACGGCGGGACCGGCCTGGACTTCCTGTACGGGTACGGCGGCGACGACACGCTCTATCGGAAGGATGGGACCACTTTCGAGTCTCTAGACGGAGGTCTGGCAGAGGACGATTGGAAAAAGTATGCGAAGGAGACGGACAAGGTCTGGTACTACGGGGCCACGAACCTGGATGACGAGATCACCGTGGACTTCGTCACCGAGCCGGGGCTGCTGCAAGAGCATCACCTGATCACCCGGCTGACGAAGAAGGATGGGCACTTCACCTTCGATGCCCAGGTACAGCTTGACTTCAACGCGAAAGACGCGGCGGGCAAGCCCATCTGGGACCCGCAGGACCTCGTGTTCGACGTCGCCGCCGGGAAGCCCATCGAGCCGCGCAAACTGGGCAAGCTGCTCCCGCCGGAAGGGGATTTCCTGGCCATCATCATCGACGCCCTGGACGGTAACGACACGGTGACCATCGGGCCGACGGTCACGAAGTCGGTGTGGACCGATGCGGGCAGGGGCGACGACCGGGTAGAGATCCGTTCGGGCACCCCGATCCTGATAGATGCCACCGAGCGCCCCATCCGCAACGACGAGCTGGAAAACGCCTACGACCTGGGGCCGGTGAGCGAGAGCACCACCTTCACCGGCCTCACGCTGGACAGTCCCGACGACGAAGACTGGTACACCTTCAGCCTCGGCTTCACGCCCCAGCCCGGCGATTCGCTGACCCTGGCCGGGTCCTCGCCCCTGGACCGCCTTGGTCTGGAGATCCGGGACACCGCGGACAACGTCCTGTTCGACTATCGCCAGGACCAGGCCGAATACAACGACGCGAAGAAAAGCGCCTTTGGCCTGGGAGACATCCAGTCACTCGGCCGGGTCACCGGGCTGTCCCTTCATGACGCCAAGGACGTGGACTGGTTCAAGTTCACCTTGAGCCGCGACGGCCTGGCCGGCGACAGGCTCCAGGGAATCGCAGATACGGAAGGTGCAGCGCTGCGGCTGGAGCTGGTGCAGCAGGATGGCAGTGTCCTGCGCACTTCCGACACCGGGACCATCGCCGACCTTTCGGGGGTCCAGGCGGGCGAGTACTGGCTCAAGATCGCCGGCACGAAAGCCACCCGATACGACCTCGTGCCCTCCTTCGGGGGGAGTGGCCAGCGCGTGCTGGATCTGGGCGCCGGGCGCCTGGATCCCGACCTGAGCCGGATCAGACTGGCGGCGGGCACGCCCTACCGGATCCGCGTCACCTCGGATCGGATTCCCACCATCTATCAGCTTGCTTTCGCGTTCCTCGGGGACCCGGACGGGGCCGAACCCAACGACGCGAAGGACACCGCGTATGACCTGGGCGACCTGCGGACGGTCGGCCGCGTGGCCGGCCTTTCCTTGCACGCCGCCAGCGACGTGGACTGGTTCAAGTTCACGCTTCTGCAGGATGCCGGCGCCTCGGACGCGGTCCAGCTTGAGGCTCAGGGCGGGGGTGGTCCGTTCACCATTGAGTTGGTAGCGCAGGACGGAACGCCTCTGCAGACAGGCACCAACGGCAAGATCGGCCTTTCGGGGCAGAAGGAAGGAGACTACTGGTTGAAGGTCTCGGGCACGGCACCGGGACGGTACGAGGTGCTTCCTTCCGTGGGGGCGGCGCGGCGCGACACCCTCGATCTAGGTGCTCAGACTGTCAGGAACCTGGCGCAGAACGCGCGCATCTTGCGCCGGGACGTGATCCTGGGTGGCACCGGCAACGACGTGCTCTCAGGCGGATCGGGGGAGGAGTGGCTCTTCGGCGGTCCCGGCAACGACGTGCTCACCGGCGGGCAGGACCGCCAGGCCAGCGACTTGCTATTCGGCGAAGGCGGGGACGACATCTTCCAGCTCATCCCCGACGACCTGCCCCTCATCAAGGGCACCCAGCGAACACTCATCCCGACGCAAAGCGACAGCTTCAACGGCGGCCCGGGCGTTGACCAGGTGCTGTTCCTGGGCGGCGATCTGGACCGGAAGGGGCAGCCGGTGCCCGACTTCGTGGCCATCCGGTACAACACACAGCTCCACCGGTACGAGTTCACCAGCAAGGTCTGGGACATCGCGAACCAGGAATTCGTGAAGGACCCGGTGACCGGCCAGTTCGATCAGCGGTACGTGTACTACC
>JACQVT010000084.1 GCA_016209665.1 Planctomycetota bacterium
GCGCTACGAGATCAACTGGACCACGCTGGGCGAATACCTGCACGAACTGATTCGCCGCGGCATCTCGCCGAACGTCACCTCGTTCGTCGGCGCCGCCACGGTCCGCATCCACGAGATCGGCTACGAGGACCGCCGGGCCACGCCGCAAGAACTGGACCGGATGCGGGCCTTGGTCCGCCAGGCCATGGAAGAGGGCGCGGTCGGCGTGTCGTCGGCCCTGATCTACTCGCCCGGCGCCTACGCCGACACGGACGAGTTGACCGCCCTGGCCGAAGTGGCGGCCAAATACAACGGCATGTACGTCTCGCACATCCGCGGCGAGGGCGATCACCTGCTCGAAGCGCTCGACGAGTTCCTGACCATCGTGCGGCGGTCCAAGGCCCGCGGCGAGATCTACCATCTCAAGGCCGGCGCGGGCAACTGGGACAAGTTCGACGTGGCGCTCAAGCGGATCGAGGCCGCCCGGGCCGATGGGCTGCACGTCACCGCCGACATGTACACCTACAACGCCAGCGGCACGGGTCTGGACGCCGTCATGCCCACCTGGGTGCAGGCGGGCGGCCACAGGGCCTGGGTCGAGCGGCTCAAGGATCCCGAAATCCGCCGCCGCGTCGCCGGCGAGATGGACCTGCCCGGCCCCAAGGGCGCGAGCAGCGTCGAGGCGGCCAAGAACGTGCTGTTGACCGGCTTTCGCAACGAGGCTCTGCGGCCGCTGGTCGGCAAGACGCTGGCCGAGGTCGCCGCGATGCGCAGCAAGTCGCCCGAGGAGACCGCGATGGACCTGGTCGTCGAGGACGACAGCCGCGTGAGCATCGTCATGTTCAGCATGTCGGAGGAGAACGTCCGCAAGGGCATTCAGCAGCCGTGGGTCAGCTTCTGCTCGGACGCCGGCTCGCTGGCGACGGAAGGGCGGTTTCTCGATCACCATCCCCACCCGCGGGCGTACGGATCGTTCGCCCGGCTGCTCGGCAAGTACGTTCGCGACGAGAAGCTGGTGCCGCTGCCCGAGGCCATTCGCCGGCTGACCTCGCTGCCCGCGGAGAACCTCAAGATCGAGCAACGGGGCCGGCTGGCCGAGGGCTGCTTCGCCGACGTGGTCGTGTTCGATCCCGCCACGATCCAGGACCACGCCACGTTCGAGAAGCCCCACCAGTACGCCACCGGCGTCCAGAACGTGTTCGTCAACGGCGTGCAGGTGCTCAAGGACGGCGAGCACACCGGGGCCAAGCCGGGCCGCGTCGTTCGCGGCCCCGGCCGACGACGTCAAGCACCCTGCCGAAACTCTGTGTGGGACCGGCAACTTGCCGGTCCGCGTCCCGAAGCCCGGGTTCACGGATTGAAGGGATCGGTGTCGTGGGTGTATTCGGCCAGGTTGGGCCGGCCGTCGCCGTCCTCGTCGCGCCAGGCGTCCGCCGGATCAGTTGGGTCCAATCCGACTTCGACCTCCCAGTCGTCGGGCATGAGGTCGCCGTCGGCATCAACGAACGGGGACACGTCCGGCACCGGCGTGCCAACAGTGCGTCCCGATGGGGTGTCCCCCGGCGGGAGTATGCAGACGATCTCCTGGGTTCGAGGGAAATAGTCGCCCCCGAAGCGCTGCACGGCCTGGTAATAGATATACGCCAGAGCGTAACAACGGTCCCGCAAAGGTCCATCGGGCGTGCTCGTGTCGCACAGGTAGGTCATGTTCCAGAAGAACACCTCGTCGCAGTCCTGCTGGGATGCACCGCAGGTCGAGTAGCAGTCGTCGTGAGCGACGCAGGCCGCGGTGAAACAGACGCCGCGGAGCGTACAATCGGGAATGAGCATCGTGAGGATTCCGTTCGGCCCACAGGCTCCGTCGTCCGCCGGAGGATTCTCCTCGATCGGGCCCGAGAACGCGATGGGTCCGACCAGGCCCGGATAGGCCTGCCTGATCTGATCGACCTCCTGGTGGACCTGAAACGCGCAACCCGATGCGGTTACGATCGCGACGAGCGACGCCAACAACCGACGGCAACACGTGATGTGACGAGCGATGATGCGGATCACGGCGCGCTCCGTAGATGGTACGTCATACATCGGGTTTCCGCGCCGCGAAGATGAGCGGGAACGCGATGGCGCGCCGGTTCCCCGGTTGCCTCCCCGCGGGACGATCGGTACACTCGATCCGATGCGGGGAGAAGACACGGCGCTCCAGTGTACCGGAGTCGAAGCGGCCCGCTCCGAGACGCCGAGGCGGACCAGCCTGCTGCTGGTCGGCTTCCTGGCCGTCAGCATCCTGGCCGGGTGGCTGTCCGACGGCGTCTATCACGAAGACGATTTGACACACTACCAGATCGCCCGCTGGTCACGCCACGATGTGCGCTACCTTCTGGACCCGTGGGGGCGACCGGGGTTCACCGTTCCCTACAGCCTGGTCGCCTGGGTCGGATCGTCCCAGGACGGCTTGCGGGCCTGTCGAGTGTTCTCCGCGTTGATCGCGGCGGCCACGGCCTGGCTGACGTATTGCATCGCTCGGAGCCTGGGTCTCAGACACGCCTGGGCCGCCGTACCGCTGCTGTACTTGCAGCCGCTGTTCGCGCGATTGTCCCTGACCACGCTGACGGAAACGCCGCTGGCGTTTTACCTCGCCCTGGCGACGTGGTTGCTGCTGACGGGACGGAACGTCGCCTCGGCGGCCCTGATGGCACTGGCTCCCGTCACGCGCGACGAATCAGTGGTGCTCCTGCCGATCTGGGCCTGGGCCATATGGCGTCAGGGCGGCCGGTGGTGGACGTATCCGCTGTTGTGCTGGGCGCTCGTGGCGCACAATCTGGCTGCCGGCTGGTGGCTCGGCGTCTGGCCGGCGTCGCGCTGGCTCGACCCGGCGGGGTCAAGCGTCTATGGCCAAGGCACCCCCCTGACCTTCATACCGAAGGTTATGCAGGCGGCGGGACCGGCGATCGTCGCCCTGGCCATCCTGGGAAGCCGTCGGCTGCGACGGGCGGGCCTGGGATGGGTGATCGTTCTTGCGCCGCTGGCCTGGTTTCTCGTGCAGACCGCGGTGTATTTGCGCGGGGCCTACTCCTCGGGCGGCTATTCGCGGTTCCTGGTCCCGATCTGTCCGTGGCTGGCGGTGCTCGCCACCGCGGGCGTTCGGCCGCTGCTGAGCCGACGGCCCATCGCCCAGCAAGCGCTGGGGGCGACGATCGTGTGCCTGATCGTTCTGTGGGCCGTGGCCGAAATCGAGTGGCACTGGCGCGTCCCGCTGAGTCCCGCCGACCTGCGAACGTGGGCGCTCGTGGGCAGAGTGTCAGCTCTGGTGGCAGCCGGGCCTCTGGCCCTGTGCGCGGCATGGCTCCTCCGCGCTCGCCGCCGGGCCTGCCCCGTCATCGTCGCCGGAAGCGCCGGCACCGCGGTGATCGGCCTGCTGGTCGCCGGCCTGGCGGGGTTTCGGCCGCTGAAACTCGCGCCCGACCAGGCATCGGTGCAGGGCTTGGCCTCGGTCATCTCGAGGGCGGCGGACGAGGACCGCCTCCTGGTGAGTTCGACCGGATGGGTTTACCACTGGCTGGATCGCTGGACGGGCTGGCGAGGCTCGACCGACGTTCGAGGATTGCTCGACGAGGCGGAGCCCGGGACGCTGTTCGTCTGGGACGCCCGGTTTTGCACCGAGATGACACCTCGCTTGACCTTCACGGAGATTCACGATCACCGCGGATGGCGACAACTGTGGCCGGTGGGTGATCTCACGGAGGGTACGCCGCGGTTGGCGTTGTTCGAGTGTCAACCACTGGCGCAGGCGAGCAGCCAGCCGTCGACGCCGGCCGAGGAGCACTGACCGGAGCGTTCCGCGCCACGTCGCCGGATTGCGGGGCCATTTGGTGGGCCGTACAATGGTTCCGCTTGGCCCGTAACGGGTCTTTCTTGGCCGAACCCGAGATGACACTCGCGAACGTGACAACCAGCACTGAGGCGGCATTGGATGATTCATCCGAACCGGCCGACCGCTCGCCGGCGCCCGCGGCACGCGGGGCCGACGACGGCCGGGGTGCCTGGGGGCAGCGGACGATCGGGGCCTGGAAATGGCACACCCGCGGTGATTGGGGGCGGCGTATTCTGGAAAACGGCGCGCCGGACTGGCTGGGCCTGCCGGGCGAGACGTCGGCCTGGCTGGTCAAGGCGAACGACGGGCGGCAGGTCTGGCGGGTCCAGTTGGATGACGACACGGTTTTCGCCAAGCTGTACCTGCCGCCCCGAGGATGGGCCCGGCTGCGGCGATGGCTGTTGGGGTCCGATTCAGCCCGCGAGCGACGGGTGGCGGAGTACGCCCATCGGCACCGGATCTGGACCGTTCAGCCGGTTGCGTCGGCCGACGGACCGGCGATCGGCTCGGGGCCGGTCAGCATCCTGATCACGCACGGCCTGCCCGACGCCGAGCCGCTCAACGAGGCCTGGGCGCGCCTGAACCCCGCCGACCCCCGAACGCGGGCCACCAAGAACTTGATCAGCGACCGCGTGGCCCGCCTCGTCGCGCACGCGCATCAGAACGGCTTCGAGCACACTGACCTGCATGCGGGGAACATCCTGCTCGACGGATGTCGCCGCGGCGAATGTCGGGCGCTGTTTGTGGACCTGCACAACATCCGCTGCGGCCGGCCGGTCAGCGACCGCTCGGTCATTCGCAACCTCGCCCAGTTTCACCAGTGGTTCCGTTACCGGGCTCCGCTCACGGACCGGCTGCGGTTTCTGGACCGCTACCTTCACTGGCGCGACGCCTTCGAGGCGACCGGGGCGTATGGTCGCCGCTTGGGATTCTCGTCCTCCGAGCTGCGCCCGGCCATCGAACGGGCGGCCGAGGCCCACGCCAGCGCCTTGTACGCCCAGCGCGACCGCCGCGCCAGCCGGTCGGGGCGTTACTTCACCGCCCTGAGGCTCGGTCGCGGGTGGCGGGCGTTCGCCTTCCTGAAGGCCAAGTATCCCGTCTCGGGATCAAATGCGTCATGGATGACGTTCGGTCCGGGCCAATGGCGGCAGTGGCTCAATCGCCCGCTGCAGTGGATCAGGGCGGAGCAGGCGCAATACTCGATCAAGAAGTCGGCCAGCGGCACGGTGTGCCGGTCGCGTCTGCCGCTGGGCGACGAGTCCCTGGACGTGGTCTGCAAGCGTTCCACGCCGCGGCATCTCGGCAAGCGGATCAAGAACATGTTCCGTCGCTCAAGGGCGATGCGGACGTGGTACCTGGCCAACGCGATGCTCAACCGGCGGATACCCACCGCCCGCCCGCTGGCCGTCGCCGAGCGGCGGCGCTGCGGTGTCCTGCTCGACAGCATCATCATCACCGAGCACATCGAGCACGCCCACGACCTCGATACGCTGTTGACCGTGCAGACCCGAAACCTCGATCCGACCCGACAATTCCTCGTCAAGCGCCAGGTGGCCGAGGAGCTGGCGGGGCTGGTCCGGGCCTTCCACGCTCGGGGCTTCGTCCACCGGGACATGAAGGCCCCCAACATCATGGTGCAGTGGAACCCCGCGGCGGGCGCGCGGCCCCGGATCCTGCTGGTGGACGTGGACGGCATCCGCCAGTGCCGCCGTCCCCGCCGCCGCGATTGGCTGCGGGCGCTCATGCGGCTCAACGTGAGCGTCGATCACTGCCGCCGCGTGACCCGGACCGACCGCCTGCGTTTCCTCAAGTCGTGTCTGATCCGCCCGGGCCATCCGGAGCCCGAATGGAAGTCCGTCTGGCGGCAACTCGCTCACCTCTCGGACCGCAAGCGGGCCCGCAAGACCCGCCAGTTCGAACGGATGATGGCCAAGTACGGACGGATGTGACCGCACGCGTCGATCATCCCCACGACATGCGCGCGGGGATCGACCCCGCGGCTCGTCCCCATCACCCGATTCCCGAGCCCCGATCTTCCCTTCCCGCGCTAATCTTCCGGCGGCGGGTCGGTTCCGCGGTCCGGGTCGGAAGGGACAACGGTCTGGTGTTCAACAACGATGGTCCGGGCGAGCAGGTCGCCCATCCGCTGGCGGTTGCGGGTGAATAGAATGACGAACAGGAACGGCCATATTTTCAGGTAGGGCTCGAGTTCGATCATCCGGGCCACGTTCCGCACGCCGATCTGCAACAAGTTCGCCCGATCGAGCGTTTCCGACAGCACTTGGCAGCCCAAGAGCCGCTTGCCCGGCGTCGCGGCGAGAAAACCCTCGAATGCCGTGCAGTAGGCGGTGTAGATCACCCGGAACCAGAACCAAGCCCACACGACTTCCCGGGGGGCGTCCGCCGGCTGCTCTCCGCCGGCGGCAGCGGCCCTGAACTCGTGATAATACGTGCTGATAGGTCCGAACCACCACCACAACATGATCGCGAGCGCGGGGGCGGCATCGATCATGAACGCCAGTGTCCGCTTGGCTGGCCCCACCACCTGCAGGCCGGCGGGCAGATTCACCGGAGCGGCGATGCTCTCCTGACGCCGCCAGAACACCAGCAGCAGCATGGCCGCCACGGCCACGGTGGTCAGGAAGTCGCGGACGTTGCGGTTCTGCGACCGGCCGTCGGACGCCGTCGACACCGGCAGCGCGGCAAATGCCTGATCGGGTTTGCCGCCCGAGGCCGCCAGCCAGAAGCCCGCCTCCGGGCCCTTGTCGCCCAGCCGCAACAAGGCCAGTCGGTCGCTGAACAGGCCCAGGGCCGTTCGCGTGGACAACACCAACTCGTCACCGTTTTCCGTCAGCAGCGGCGGCAGGCGGTTCCAGGGCTCCTGGGCGTCGGCGGCCACGGAGCGCGTCCACTGCACACATTGCCGGTGCGGCTCGTCGGGTGCCTTGACGATGGTGGCCAGGACCACCTGTTTGTTCGTGATCGCCGCGTCCGCCCGGTGGACGAAGTTCGGGGTCGCGATCGGCGGGCCGAGCGACCATTGGCCGTCGGCGTGGCGGGCGTAGCGGATCTCCATCTCCTGGCCGGCCGGCCGCCAGAACAGGTGGAACCGTCCATCCGCCACGGCCAGCCAGATGCCGTCGGCCTGCCCGCAGGCGGGCGGCGTGCCGATGCCCGGCTGCCAGGCCACGCCATCGTACATGACGATCCTCGGGACTCGCTCCGCTTCGGCCGCAGCGGGTAGGGCGGATATCGACAAGCGGGGCACGGCCGAATCCACTGGGGCCGTCGCCAGGTGTTTGAGCCGCTCTTGCCACTCGGCCTCCACCTGGGCCCCAACCTCGGCGCTGACCACCGCCCACAGCCGCGACAACTGCCCCTCGGACTCGCCTGCCAAGGCCAGAGGCAGGGCCCGGTTCGGCAACTGATGGGCCCGCCACTCGCGATTCCGGGTGTAACGGTAGTGCGTCTGGTTCTCGAAGAAGACGTGCAGCGTCTGGCCCGCCAGCGCGCAACTGTGGATGCGGTACAACGGGGGGTCGATCGACGTGGCCGGCCGGATGCGGTCCGACGTCGCCTCGCGATACCAGAAGCGGCTGGCGATCTGATCGTGGTCCTTGTCCCAGTCGCCAACGATCAGCCACACCATCTGGTCGCTGCCGACGACGAACAGCCGGCGGTCGGCGGGTGAGGCCGTCCGGGAATCCGCCGCGACCGCCAATGCAGCCGGCCAGAAGATCGCCGGCAGGAGCAGCAGGATCGTCGCCAAGCGCGGCCCGCGCCCCGCGCCCGGTGTCATGGAGAGTGGAGAGTGGAGAGTGGAGACATCGCCCCGCGCTGAGGGCGGCCCTGTCTCCATTCTCC
>JACQVT010000839.1 GCA_016209665.1 Planctomycetota bacterium
CGCGCCCTGTAAGAGCGGCTTCCCGGAGTGCGACCGGGCGGCCTCGTACTGCTTCAGGTTCGAGCCGCGCGTTTCGCCGGGCTTGGCTTCGATCTCCGTCGAGACCAGGCGATCGATGCTCTCCATGATCGGCCCAATGCGCGATTGGGCCAGGGTGGCTGTCGCCATGTTCGTCCCCCTCGCAGTCCTTGGTAGCCAGCGGGTAGTGGTGAGAAGCTTTGACCGACCACTGCCCACTTACCTACGGCTTGTACCAGTCCGGCTTGTCCTTCGAGGTCTCGATCACCTTCTCGCGGTCGAGCACCCTCTTCAGTGGGCCGGTGTTGAACGTATCCGCGGCCTTGGCGAGCTTGTCGTTAGGCTTGTCGCCCCGGACCTCGAAGTAGGTGTTGAGTAGCTCCTGGGTGGCGGCCAGGTTGATCCCGCCGTTCTCGGACCAGAAGCCCTCGTCTGTCACCGTCTTCCAGAGCGCGGCGGCCTCGTCGTTGGTCATCTCCGGCAGGAACTTCCTGGCGACGCGGACGAAGGCCTGCTGGTCCTTGGCCAACTGGCGGCCCATGTCCACGAAGGCCTTGACGTACCGCTCGGCCGCCTCGGGGTTCTCTTGCACCCACTTGTTGCGGGCGATGATCACGAAGTTGGGGAAGGGCGGGGTGTGCTTGGCCGTGTTCGGCACGAGCACATGGGTGTCCGCCGCGTCGGGACCCTTGATGAGCGGCACGGCCGTGGGCGAGAGCACCGCCGCCTCGGTGCGTCCAGAGAACTGGGCGGCCAGCATCTGGGCGGTGCCGCCGACGGCCTGCCACTTGACGTCCTGGTCGGCGATACCGAAGGCCTTGAAGGTCAGGATACCGCCGAAGCGGGACGAGCCGCCCAGGCTGGGCACGCCCACCAGTTGGCCCTTGAGCTGCGGGACTTGCGTGTACTTCTTCTTGGCGGCGATGATCCAGCCGTAGCGCGCGGTGGGCACGAAGATGGTCCGCACGTCGGTGCCTTCGTACACCCCGGAGAAGCCGGCGATGATGTCGCTGACCGCGATGTCGGCCTCGCCCGCGACGAGGGCCTGCACCTTAGCGGGCCCACCGCCGCCCGAGCGCTTGATCTCGACTTGCAGGCCGTTCTTCTCGAACAGCCCCAGCTCCTGCGTCACGTCCACCCAGGCCACAATCGGGTCGGGGGTGGGGTTCAGCTCCAGCGCGACGGTCTTGATGGGGGTGAGCGGCTTGGCGGCCGGCTTCTCTGCAGGCTTGGCGGCCGGGCTAGCGGCCGGCTTCGCTTCAGCCGGCTTGGCGGCGGGAGCTTCAGTCGGCTTGACCGCGGGCTTCGGGGCCTCGGCGGGCTTCGCAGCCGGCTTAGGCGCCTCCGTCGGTTTCGGCGGCGGAGCCGTCGGGCTGGGCGCCGCGGGCGCGCAGGCCACGACGAGGGTCATGGCGAGCATCAGGGAGAACACGCCGTAACGCATGGCTACCCTCCGGGTCTGACCGTCTTCACAAGCAACGTCGTGAGTGCCAGCTACATAGCACAAACTGGAATTGCTGTCAACTAGGGCATGAGCTGGAACTTTGGCCAAGAGGGAGCGAATTGGCGAGACGGGAAGACGGTGCCGAGAAGAGGGTCATCGGTACCTGCGTGGCGCCTGCAGGATGGTCGTGCGGAGAGATCAGGGGCCCGATGGCATGCAACCACCGAGCCCCTCGTTTCCTCGATGCGGCAGAGAGAGCCTTAGCCGCCAGCCTGCCCGGGTGCTGGGATCGCGCCCAACTGTTGCAGCAGGCCCAGTTGGTCAAAGCTCTCCCAATGCTCCACAAACTTCCCGTCTGCGATGCGCAGGATCTCGATCCTCGTGACCGTCACGTCCTTGCCGGTGGGCGGGATGCCCATGAACTCCCCTCGGTGTGTCCAGGTGCCCGTGTAGCGAGTCGCGACCTTGTCCCCCTCGGCGATCTGATCCTCGCGAAATCGATCAGCGGGTGCCGAGATACCGCACCAGCTCTTCGCCCGCGGTGAAGTCGACCATGACGCAGGGCTCGTCGCCGACCACCCAGGCATCGTGGCCCGGAGGGACGACGGCGGCATCGCTCGCACCGAACTCCCCCTCCGTTCCGTCGTCCATCCGCACCCTGAGGCGCCCCGAGACGACGTAGCCGGTGTGGAGCGCAGGGCAGCTTTCGGTGCCGGCGATCGGCTTCATGTGCTCCGACCACCTCCAGCCGGGCTGGAGAACGACCCTTGCGAAGCTGGCAACGCCGCCCAGCTTGACGGTGTCGATCCTGGCGTTGGGAGGTGTCATCGTCTCGTCCGGCGAGTTCAAGCTCTTGCCTTCGAGGGTGGCCATGCTCGCACCTCTTTTCCGTGGCCCGCTCCGCAGCCGGTGCTTGCAAGCCAGCGGCCGAGCGAAGCAGTTCCTGCAGGCGTCGCCGCGTTGATCGCAACACTCAACCACCATCGTAGGCGCCTGTCAATACTGCAAATGCAGTAGGGCATTTGAGACGATTCGACTCATGACACTCTTGGGTCATTTGACAGTGTTGTGTCAGCTTCATAGGATTGCGCTCTCACTGCCCGGCGCCGCGCCGGGCAACGCCGAGAATCGCTGAGGAGCGCAGCATGCAGCCAGATCTGGAGTTGTGCAAGATCGTCGGTGAGTCGGTGGACCGGCTCGTGTCAGCCCAGGTGTTCATGTCCGGGGGCGCGGCGGCGCTCACCACCCGCAACGTCACCAAGGAGCTGTACGAGGCCGCACGCGAGGTGCAGCGCGAGCCGCTGACCTACCTGGCGGCTCGGGCGCTGCTGGAGCGCGTCACCCCGCGCAGCACGGTGCTCATCTGCGCGGGCTTCTTCGATCCGCCGTCGATGATCGACGAGGCGGACGGGCCGCTCGGCGCAGCGCTCCTGGCCCGCAGCCTGTGCGTCGCCCTGGACGCCACGCCAGTCCTGGTCACCGAAGTGGCCAACATGGAGCGCACGGCGTACCTGCTCAGGGCGCTCGGCCTGGAGGTGCTGGACTTCGAGCTGGCCCGGACCACGCCGTTCAAGGCGTCGGTGATGCCGTTGGCGATCGATCCGCGGCGGGCGGAGCAGGTCGTCGCCGAGCTGTTTGATCGGACCGAGCCGGCCGCGCTGGTGACCATCGAGAAGCCGGCGCCCAACGTCAAGGGCTACTACCACACCGGGATCGGGCTGAACGTCACCGACCTGGTCGGCAAGGTGAGCTACCTGGTGGACGAGGCGCGACGGCGGGGCGTGGTGAGCATCGGCATCGGCGACGGCGGCAACGAGGTGGGGATGGGCAAGATCCTCGCGGCCTGCCAGGAGGTCCTGCCCACCGGCACGAAGTGCCTGTACTGCCCGTGCGGCGGCGGCATCGCTGCCGCCACGGAGACCGACATCCTGGTGGTGGGCGCAGTGGCTAACTGGGCCAGCTACGGCGTGGAGGCGTGCCTGGCCGCCGCGTTGGACATGCCGGAGGCGATCCACTCCCTGGCGGAGGAGCGGCAGGCGACGGCCGCGGCCAGCCAGGTCGGGCTCATCGACCCGACCACCGGACTGGCCAATGGCTGGGTAGACGGCACGCCGCCGGTGTGCAGCGAGTCCATGCTGGAGCTGATGCGCCAGATGGTGGAGCTGCGCCTCACCCGGCGCCGCAGCAGCGCGCTGATGAACTTCCCCAAACGCTGGACTGAGCGGGGCGTAGCCGAGCAGACGGTGGCGATCTGGGCGTGGCACCTGGCGGCGGGCGTGGAGGCCTACTTCGCGCGAGAGGGCTAGCGAATATCCGGTC
>JACQVT010000840.1 GCA_016209665.1 Planctomycetota bacterium
GATGGCCGCGGCGATCTTCAACCGATTGCGGACGATGCCCGGATCGGCGAGCAGCCTGGCGACCTTGCTCTGGGTGTAGCGGGCGATTTTGGCGGCATCGAATCCGTCGAAGACGCGGCGGTAACGGTCTCGCTTCCCGAGGATCGTATCCCAGCTCAGGCCGGCC
Organism: Planctomycetota bacterium; assembly: GCA_016209665.1. Taxonomy (GTDB): domain Bacteria; phylum Planctomycetota; class Phycisphaerae; order UBA1845; family PWPN01; genus JACQVT01. The sequence goes on from JACQVT010000840.1 coordinate 167, forward strand.
TGGGCACCTTCGAGGATCAGGAACTCGAACAGCAACCGGTCGTCATGCACCGGCACGCCCCATTCCTCGTCGTGGTAGCGGATGGATAGCTCATTCTTCGCCCACGGACAACGCGGCATGAGGCACCTCCTGATGAAGATCGAGGCCAGGACTTCTTTTGGTCGGGTGAGCATCATCCTCGAAGCGACGAACAGCGGCGAGGCGTGGGAGCTTCCGAATGCCGATCCCCGGGATGCGGCAATGCGGACCACCTCCTCGGTCCGGGGCCGCGCGTGGGGCGTTGTGTCCGTTACACCTGTCGATCTGCGTTTAAGGCATTGTTCTGTCATGAGTTATGTGCGGAGCGGGCTTGGCGGAGGCCGGGGTGGTGTTGCCGGAAATCAACATCCGGTCACAGCCGGCGAATACCGGCGAACAACCGGATACGAGCAGTGCAAACATAAATCCTTTGCCATACGTGGGTTACATCGGACCCGGGGCCCCCTCGTTTTCGATAGGCGGCACGGCACTATGCTTGCCCCCACCATCACAGCATCGCCTCTGGAATCGAATGGAGAGCAGGTCATGGCGGGGGAAAGTCCCATGGACGAAGCCACCTTCAGGCAAAAGCTCAACGAGTTGGTGAAGGAGATCAACCTGTTGCCGGAGTCGGAGCGGCAGAAGCTGTCGATGTTGGCCGAGCAGACGCGCCGACGGCACGAGGAGATCAAAAAGACGGTCACCAGCCTGCACGACAGCATCGATTTCCTGCGGTTGTCGATCAAGTACCTCCTGTTCGACCTCGAGGCCACCCGGCGCGAGAACAAGCACCTGCGCAAGATGTTGGAGGAGCGGACGGATTCGTGATCGTCCGCCGCCGGCCCGGATGGGCGGGGTCCCGACGAGGTGGAGGAGGGGACTCATCGCCGGCGCAGATGAACGTTCCGCGGGCCTTGGCCGCGATCGGGTGAGGAGCGTCCGTTGAGGACCCGTGGAGGAGGGCCCCCGTCAAGGGGGAAAGCGGCGGCTCCGGTCGATAACCGCATCAACCATGCAGGGGAAAGTCGGAGCCGTCAGCGGCGAGCGTGGGTACCCGGTTCATCCGGCCCCACGCTCGTTGCATTTATCCCCGTTCATTCATCGCGTATCCTGATCACCGGTCCATCCAGGAGGCTGATCATGACCGGTGTATCCATGCTCGCCGCGGGCGTTTGGCTCCTCGGTCTCGGCGCGACGGTGGAATCGTTGCCGACGGGCGCTGCGCCGCCGGCGCTGATCGTGCCGCACTTTCCGTCGCGGGTGCATACGTTCGTGTGGCGAAACTGGGAATGCGCGAACCTCGACCGCATGGGTGAGGTGGTCGGGGCCACGCCGGCCCAGGTGGCCGCGGTCGGCGAGTCGATGGGCCTGCCGCCACACCGGCCGGTCAGCGACGACGAGCTGGCCCGCAGCTATATCGGGATCATCCGGCGCAACTGGCACCTGCTGCCGTACGACCAGTTGCTCACACTGCTGCACTGGGACGCGGATCGGCTGGCCTACACGCTGCGGGAGGATGACTTCCTGTGGCACAAGCTGGGGCAGCTCAAGCCGGCGTGCGAGCCGGTGAAGTACGCCCCGCCGGACGAGGCGGCGATGCGGCGGTGCGAGGAGATCCGCGGGCTCGTCGCGGAGACGTTCGACGAGGAACTCCGCCGGCCGGCGGAGCCGCGGTTCGCGTTCGTGTGGGAGCTGTCGGCGCCGGTGCCGGATGCGACGACGGGGGGAAGCGCGGGGATAAACCCCGCGGCTCGTCGTTCGGAGGACGATCCGATCCGGTTCCTGTACTCGTATTTCGCGGTGTACGGCGATCCGCTGGTGGATGAGAAGCTGAACCCGTACCCCGACGGGCTGTTGCAGCGGCTGCGGGCGGTGGGCGTGAACGGTGTGTGGCTGCACGTGGTGCTGCGACAGCTTGCCCCGGCGACGGACTTCCCCGAGTTCGGCGAGGGCTGGCAGACGCGCCTGGCCAACCTGCGAAAGCTGGTGGAGCGGGCGGGCCGGCACGGCATCAAGATATACCTGTACATGAACGAGCCGCGGGCGATGCCGGCGGCGTTCTTCACGCCCGAGCGGGACAGCATGAAGGGCGTCGTCGAGGGCGAGTACGTCGCCATGTGCACATCGTCGCCGGCGGTCCGCGGATGGATCACCGATGCGCTGCGGCGGGTGTTTGCGGAGGTGCCGGATCTGGGCGGGGTGTTCACGATCACGGGATCGGAGAACCTGACCAACTGCTGGTCGCACTACAACGGCGGGCAGTGCCCGCGCTGCTCGAAGCGCATGCCGGCCGAGGTCGTCGCCGAGATCAACGCCGCCATCGCCGAGGGTGTGCGGGCGGGGAGCCCCAAGGCCAGGACGCTCGTGTGGGACTGGGGCTGGAAGAACGAGTGGTGCGACTCGATCATCGCCGCCCTGCCGAAGGATGTCTTGCTGATGAGCGTCAGCGAGTGGGACCTGCCGATCAACCGCGGCGGCGTGGCGACGACGGTGGGTGAGTATTCCTTGTCGGCGGTCGGCCCCGGCCCGCGAGCGAAGCACAACTGGGAGTCGGCGAAGAAGGCCGGCCTCAAGACGGTCGCCAAGATCCAGGCGAACTGCACGTGGGAGCTGTCGGCGGTGCCGTACCTGCCGGTGATGGACCTGGTGGCCCGGCACTGCGAGGGCCTGGTTGAGTGCGGCGTGGACGGCATGATGCTGAGCTGGACGCTCGGCGGGTGTCCCTCGCCGAATCTCGAACTGGTGAACATGTTCAGTCGTCGGCCGGCGCCGACGGCGAAGGAAGCACTGCGGGAGCTGGCGATCCGGCGTTACGGCCCCAAGGCCGCCGAGCATGTCCTCGCGGCGTGGTCGGCGTTCAGCCGGGGGTTCAGCGAGTTCCCCTACCACGGGAGCTTCCTGTATGGCGGACCGATGCAGGTCGGACCAGCAAACCTGCTGTATGCCGAACCGACCGGCTACCATGCGACGATGGTCGGCTTCCCCTACGACGATGTGAATCACTGGCGGACGGTCTACCCCGCCCCGGTATTCGTCGGCCAGTTGACCAAGGTCGTCGATGGTTGGGGCGAAGGTTTGGAAATCTGGCGACGGGTGGTCGAGGCGGCCGAGGCCCCCCAGGAGCGCGAGAACGCCCGGCGCGACGCGGGCCTGGCCCGGGCGGCGTTCCTGCACCTGCAAAGCGCCGTCCACCAGGCCCGGTTCACGCTGGCCCGCAATGCGCTCAAGTCGGCGACGCAGCCGGCCGAGCGCGACACGGCCGTCGCGGAGATGGCGCGGGCCGCCCGGGACGAGACAAGCACCGCCCGCGACATGTTCGGGCTCACGCGCGGGGATTCGCGGATCGGCTACGAGGCGTCGAACCACTATTACTACTACCCGTTCGATCTCGTGGAGAAGGTCATCAACTGCGGGTACATTCTGGACAACTGGCTGCCGAAGCAGGCTCGACGGTCGCAGTGAGCGAAAAGCAGGTATCGCAAGACCCGTGTGGGACCGGCTTCCAGCCGGTCCGTTTTAAGGGTTTGAGGACGCACAGTCAGTCAGTTCGCCGGAGCAGGGGCACACATGAGATCACTCACGTTGGTTGTCGCGGCGATGGCAGTGAGTCAGGGGCTGTTCGCCGCCCAGATGCCGTTCATCGAGATCGATCCGGCGACGACGACGGCGTTCCGCGAGCACGGGACGGGCCGGCCGTTCGTGGCCGTGGGGCTGAACTACTTCGACCACGAGACGGGCTGGGCACCCAAGCTGTGGCAGCAGTTCGACGAGGTCCGCGTGCGCGACCAGTTGCGGCTCGTGAGCGAACAGGGCTTCAACGCCATCCGGCTGTTCATTACGCTGGAGTCGTTCGAGCGCGAGGCGGGTCAGGTGACGGCCGAGGGTGAGGCGAAGTTCCGCAAGCTGCTCGATCTGTGCCGGCAATGTTCGATCTACGTCATCCCCACCGGGCCGGAGCGGTGGGAGGGCGCGCCGGCCTGGTGCAAGGGCGACCGGTTCGCCAACGAGGCGATGCTGGCGGCGGAGGCGGCGTGGTGGACGACGTTCGCGGGCCGCTTCGCGGACGAGCCCGCCATCCTGGCGTGGGACTTGGCGAATGAGCCGAGCATCGGCTGGGACTCGCCGGAAATGGCGGCGGAGTGGAACTGCTGGCTGGAGCCCCAGTACGGCAGCGCGGACAAGATCGCCGCCGCCGGGGGCGTACCGGCGGACCAGCTCGAGTCGCCCGGGC
>JACQVT010000856.1 GCA_016209665.1 Planctomycetota bacterium
TGCTGATGTGGCGGGCCGCTCGTCAGCACGAGCGGAACCTGCACCGCCTCAGTTTCACCGGCACTCTTCACCGGGTTCGGCAGTTCGCCTCCACAATGGTGCTCACCCCCGACCGCGACGATGAGCGGATGATCCGTTCGCTGGTGGCCTGGATCGCCTCGGATATCCTGCCCGATCGGCCCAACCGAATCGAGCCTCGACGCCGGAAACGCCGACCCAAGGAGTACAGCCTCTTGTGCAGACCCCGAAGATGGTATCGGCTACATGGAGATCCAAGAGCCCGATAGCTTCATGCCATTCCAGAATGTCCCCCTTTTTCTTGGTTGGCGCCGAGGACGGCCGGGGGGAGTTCGGGCGGTCACGGACAGACGGTGCGTTCGACGATGTCGCAGATGGCGTGGTAGGCGATCTGGTGGAGCTGCTGGATGGCGTAGGTCGTCTCGGCGGGGGCGATGAAGCAGACGTCGCACAACGGCGGCATGGCTCCGCCCTCGCCGCCGGTGAAGCCCAGCACCTTGGCTTGCCGGGCGCGGGCCGCCTTGGCTGCCGCCAGGACACTGGGGCTGCCGCCGCTCGTGCTGATGATCCAGACGACGTCGCCGGGCCGCACGACCGCCTCAACCTGCCGGGCGAAGACGGCATCATAGGAGTAATCGTTGCCGATCGCAGTCAGCGCGCTGGTATTGGTGGTCAGGGCCGAGCAGGCCAGAGCCCGCCGATCGCGGAGAAACCGTCCGGCCAGCTCCGCCGCGATGTGCTGGGCGTCCGCCGCCGAACCGCCGTTGCCGCAGATGTGCACCGCCCCGCCGTCGCGCAGGCACGCGACCAATAACTCCGCCGCCGCATAAACCTGGGCGATCCGCGGCTCGTCCATGCGGGCCAAGCTCGCCGCCGCTTCCTCGATGTGTCGCCGGATCAGGTCTCGCACGGCCCCGAATGGTATCGCCGCGCACGCTGCCCACGCAAGGCCGCCTCACGCAGGAGGTCCAAGCACTCCGTGCGCGGCACTGCCGCCTTCGGGCGTGGCCCAGGTTCTTCCTGGACCTGGGGGAGCCGATGATGCGTTCCCCCAACTGCCCCTTGGGTCAGAATTGCGGGATGAAGGGGACATTCCGGTTTTTAGAAAGTAGAATGTCCCCTTTATTCCTTTCCCGAGGGGGGCGATGAGGGCAGTCCGGGGCGATCAGCGCAGGGCGATCTGCAAGGCGAGCACCGAGTACGCCGTCACCAGGTGCGGATTGCTCTCCATCCACCGGTCGGCGCTGTTGACCCAACTGCCATCCTTCCGCTGGGTCTTGAGCAACTCATCCGCGAGTTCCGCCCGCCAGTCGTGGGCCGCGCCGGTCGCGTCGACGACGAACGGCTCTCCCCAGGCCTGCAGGGCCTTGGCGAAGACGTGATAGTAGTAGTACAGCCCCTGCTTGGTGCGGCGGGCGGGCATGTTGGGGTTGCTCTGGAGCGTGTAGTGGCGGCGGATCCAGTCCCACGCCGCCTTGACCCGCGGATCGTCGCGGTCCACGTTGGCATAGAGCATGCTCTTGAAGCCGGCATAGGTCATCGAGCCGTAGGACCGCAGCAGTTCCCGGTCGTCCGTCTTCACGGTGCCGGCCATGCTGTGCCCGCCGTTGGCCGGCGTGTAGATGAAGCCCCCGTCGGTGGCCCCGTCGGCCAGCGGCTGGTCGTTGGTCATCGACAGCATCTGGCAGCGCTGCACGAACCTCAGCGCCTTCTGATAGGCCGGATCCTCGGCCGGCAGCCCGCTCTGCTCGAGGGCCTCGAGCATCATCTGCGTGTTCGACAGATCGGGCCGTCGGCCGTGCCCGTAACCGGCCCCGCCGTACCAGGGATGAAACGGGGTGATGTCCGTGCCCTCGTTGTCGCACTTACCTTCGACCCACTGGTTGTCCTTGAGGCACTTCTGGGCTGCGGCGATCTTGTTCTCGAGCGCCGGCGACTTCGTCGCCGCCAGGGCCATCAGCGCCACGCTGGTCGAGTAGTTGAGGTACGGCATCTTGGGGTCGTAGATGCCGCCGTCGGGCTGCTGGTACTTCAGGATGAAGTCCAGGGCCTTCCTGACGATCGGGTGCTCGGGTCCGTAGTCCGGGTGCTGGATGAACGTCTGGGCCACCAGGGCGGTGATCGCCGGGTCCGACCCGCCGAACGGCATCCCGCTCGTCCAGCCGCCGTCGGCCCGCTGATGCTCGGCCTGGTACCGCAGCGCCCGTTCGATCGCGGGCGCCACGCGGCGTTTTAACTCCTCCCGCGAGATCGGCTGCTTGCCCGCCGCCGGGGATGTCCCCGTGGCCGTTCCCGCCGCCAGTGCGGCCGACACGGTCATGAACAACGCACCGCCGATTCGCAAACCAGCCTTCCTGAACATGGGAGTCATTCCTGATCTCGTCGACGTCAGCCCGGTCGCCACAAAGCCATTGTACACTTCCGTGAAGAGAGTCGTCACGCGCCCCAGACCCATCCCGGCCGAAGCCAGAACACCGTCACCGCGACGGCCGTCGCCACCATTGCCCAACCGACCGCGACCGCGTACGCCGTCGCCCGCCGGGAGAAGGCCAGTGGCTCGGGTGCGATCCTGATCCAGAACAACGACAAAGCGGCGGCCAGATGCAGGCTCAGGCCGACAACATTGGGCCAGGAGTCGAGCCCAGGAGCAAGCTGATTCCAGTCGAACAAGAACCAGGCCGCCCCGGAAAGCGCCCCGAGCAGGACCAGAGCGATGATACGCCACCTGCCGGTAAGCGGCTGCCCATTGCCTACCCAGCCTTCGATCATCCACAGCAACAGGGCGGCGCCACACATGATGGAAGCTATCATGATCCCGCCGCCCATCGCCATCAGCAGGGTCCGGACCCAGGGTAGAGGATAGATGGCCACGACGACCGCCACGTCTCCGGGCAGCACGGGATGCAATGCATTCCAGAACAGGTACGGCGACCCTTCCAGCAGAAGGTTCAACGCAAGGGCAAGCGCGGGCAGGGCGACAACGGGCTTCTTTCGCGCGGCATAGGCGGTCGCGAGCAGGAGCGAGCCGACCGCGGTCGTGGCCGTCACGCCGCCCAGGAAGACCACGACCTGGTGCCAGCGGCCCGCGTGCTGCGGCAACGGAGTCCAAGCGTGTCCCATCCCATCCAGGTCGAGTTGGAAGCCGAGGAATTGTCCGCCAACCAAGAGTGTGGCGAGGCCGTGACCAACGACCTCGTGCACGGTGGCGGCGATCAGCATGCCGAGGTAGGCGAAGCTGCCAACGAGCAACAGCGCCAGCAGCAGCCGGGCGGGGGCGTAAGGACGATATGTCGGGTTCATCGGCTGCTACTCTGGCGGGAACCGATCGAACATCGCCACGAGCTTGTCCACGATCTCGGGCGATTCCTTCAATTCACACAAAGGCCCCAAGTTTTCCAGGATGTACCGACGATCGAGTGCGGCCTGTTGCCGGATCAAGACACCTTCGATGTCTACCCAGTCCTGCGGACGATCCGCGAAGGCCTTCAGGACCACGAGATCCTCACCCGAACAAGTGCAAAGAAGGGCGTCCTTCGTGTAACGGAAATCGGTGGCACGTTCTACCATGCGTTCCTCGAACGGCATCCCACCCAGGGCGATGTCGATCGGGATTCCCTCTGAAGAGCTGAGGAGCAGAACGCGGTTGACCAGGGCAAATCGCTCCGCGTCGGGAATCCGTGAAGAAAACTCCGCCAGCAGCTCGTGGATGTAGGGAGTCTCGGTGCCCAAGCCCGTTAAGAGCGTCAGGTCCAGGTCATGAGTGAAACGCGGCCGGCCCCATCGCTGCACCGCCAA
>JACQVT010000857.1 GCA_016209665.1 Planctomycetota bacterium
CCACCCCACCACCGGCAGCCGCGTCTGGGCCTCGATGGCCAGCAGCCGGTTGTACTTCGCCAGTCGCTCGGACTGCGTGATCGACCCGACCTTGATCTGATCGCCGGCCCACTCGACATCCAGACCCGCGGTGTCGGAGGATTGTTCTCCCGGCTGTCTGAGTTTACAATACTCTGGGATCGTTACAACTGAGGGTAGTAGGAGATGAGAGACCATCGCGTCAGCCTGACGCAGATTCAGCGCCTTCTCGGAGAACCTGCTGCGAAAGGCGATGGTTTTCTGCTCTACCAGGGGGACTGCCTGGCGCTGATGCGCGAGCTACCGGGTCTGTTGTTTCCTCTCACCGTAACATCTCCTCCCTATAACATCGGCAAAGAATATGAGTCGCCTCTGCCCATGCCTCAGTATCTTCAGTGGTGCGAGTCTTGGATCGCTGAGGTCTACCGGCTGACGTGTTCAACAGGGGCGTTTTGGCTGAACTTGGGGTATATCCGGCTTGACGAACGGGCGAAGGCCATCCCCATTCCCTATCTTCTCTGGGATCGCGTTCCATTCCATCTGGTTCAAGAGATCGTCTGGCACTATGGAGCCGGAGTCGCGGCCAAAAGGAGCTTCTCTCCTCGCAACGAGAAGTTCCTTTGGTATGTGAAGGATCCGGACCGTTACGTGTTCAATCTGGATCAGGTGCGGGATCCAAACGTCAAGTATCCGAACCAGAAAAAGAACGGCAAGCTCAAATGCAATACACTCGGAAAGAATCCCTCCGACGTGTGGCAGTTCCCAAAGGTCACATCTGGGGAAAACCGTAGCGCCAAAGAAAGAACCCCTCACCCCGCCCAGTTCCCCCTGGCCGTCATCGAAAGGATCATCTGGGCGTGTAGTCACCCGGGGGATCTGCTTCTCGACCCGTTCGTCGGCTCGGGGTCCCTGATCGAGGCTGCCTTGCGGACGGGCAGGTGTTGCGTCGGGTTTGAAATAAACCCCAAGTATCTCCAAGTTGCTTCGCAACGCCTCGATCGGTATATAAGACGGACTCAAGCACAGTCTGCCCAGGGTACGTTGTTCGCGTGACCTCAGCCTGGGAGTTTGTAGAGAGTCAGGAACTTGTACAACTCCACCTCGGGTCTCAGCTTCGCCTGCTGGCCAGTGGGTGCATCCTGCCCCGTCCAATCTGAATGATCAAGCCAGCCAAATCTAATGAGACGAATATCGGGTCTCGATTCGTGGGCCTTGGCGAATTTCTGGAAATTGACGGCAAGGTAGTAGCCGTCGTTGTCCTTTTTCGTTTTCGACGGCTTCTGCGCGAAACTTCGATTGCTGAATATCTGCTGCTTGTGGGATGAAGTCTTGATTTCGACCGAGCGCCGAGGATCGGGAATGTACACCAGATCTTTTTCGCCGCTGTTCTCGCATCGGCGCCACTCCCCGGGATGTCGTGCCGCCAACTCGATGGGTATGAGTTCGTGGAGAAGGAAGCCCATGATCTGAGGCTCTGGAAAGATGTCTTGGCCGATCACCAGGTCGCGTTGACCGATGCGGGACTCGAAGATCGCGTCCCAGGAGGACCGGACGGCATCGACGATTTCTTGGCTGCTGAGGGGATGCCGAGACAACAGTCTCTTGGTGATTTTGGCCCACTTTGACACAGGTGCATTGTGGTAGGGCGAATCCCGCACTCCCTCGTCTCCCATCAGAGCCCCGTCATCAGCTTTGAAAGAGAGATCTTCAATGCCTGGGCGATCAGTTCGATTTTCCGCAAAGACAAGTTCCGTTCTCCACGCTCGATCCCGCCCATGTACGTACGGTCCAGTCCGCACTTGTCCGCGAACTCTTCTTGGGAGTAGCCTCTTAGGCTTCGTAACTCCCGCACCCGTTTCCCAAAACGGATCAGAATGTCGTCTGACGAGGCCATGAGCCGACGGTACTGAGATGGTGATTGGCCGTCCACGGACTATCAGTATCCGGTTAATACTTATTCCCGGCTCAAAAGGGTGCCTTTGCTATCGCCACCCTCCGGATTTGGGCAGGGGAAGCGAGGGGCATTCCTCATCACCGGGCGATGGGATGTCGGCTCCCCATGGACGGTCCGCCACGCGGTCATGGGAGCCTCTGGGGCCAGGCTTGACCTATCGCCCCCCCGGCATGCGACCTATGAGTGAGATCTGATACGACCGCCGGCCGCTGCACCGAACCCCGCGCACTACCTCAGCCGATCCTATCCCCCGGCCACCCCACCACCGGCAGCCGCGTCTGGGCCTCGATGGCCAGCAGCCGGTTGTACTTCGCCAGTCGCTCGGACTGCGTGATCGACCCGACCTTGATCTGCTCGCCCGCCCACCCGACGGCCAGGTCGGCCAGCCAATTGTCCTCGGTCTCGCCGCTACGGGCGCTGATGGTGATGTGCCAGCCGGCGGACCGGGCGAGGCGCAGGGCCTCGGCGGCCTCGGTCACGGTGCCGATCTGGTTGACCTTGAGCAGCAAGGCGGTGGCGGCGTCCGTCTCGATCGCCCGGCGGATACGCTGGGGGTTCGTGCACAACAGGTCGTCGCCGAGCACGAGCACGCCGCCAGTCGGGTCGGAACCGGTGTGCGACCGGCGTTGGCCCGTGTGGGACTGGTTGTAATCCGGGTGGGACCGGCTTCCAGCCGGTCCGATCATCCCATTCCGGGCCGGAGCCTCGCCGCCGATCTCCCGCCGCAGCGCGGGCCAATGGTTCCAGTCGTCCTCGGCCAGGCCGTCCTCGACGCTCACGATCGGATATCGCCGCACCCAGTCCCGCAGGTGGTTAATCATCTGCCCGCTGTCGAGCGACCCGCCGGCCAGGTGGTAACGGCCGTCGCGGTAGAAGTGGCTGGAGGCCACGTCGACGGCCAGGGCCACCTCGCGGCCGGGCTCGAAACCTGCCGCCCGGATCGCCGCCACCGCGTCTTGGAGCATGGCCTCATCCGACGCGAACGCCGGGGCCAGCCCGCCTTCGTCGGCGGTCAGCGCCCTCATGCCGTACTTGTCGTGGGTCAGCTTCGCCGCCGCCTGGTAGACGGCGTAGACCGTGGCCAGACCTTTGTCGATGGTCTGGGCGCCCGCGGGCACGACGAGCACGTCCTGGATCGCCACCTGCTCACCGGCGTGCTTGCCGCCGCTGAACAGGTTGACGGTCAGCCGAGGCAACGTCCGCAGTGTCTCACCCAGGATGTCCGCGAAATGCCGATACAACGGCAGCCCCGCCGCGGCCGCCGCCGCCCGGGCAAACGCCAGCGACACGGCCAGGATCGCGTTGGCGCCCAGCTTCGATTTGTTCGCAGTGCCGTCGAGGTCGATCAACGCTCGATCGAGATCGGCCTGCGCGGCGAACGATCGGCCCGCCAGGGCGGTGTTGATCTCGCGGTTGACATGCCCGACCACATTGCGGCAGCCCAGGCCGCCGTACCGCCGCGGGTCGCCGTCGCGCAGTTCGAGGGCCTCGGCCCGGCCGGTGGATGCGCCGGACGGCACCGACGCGGTCGCCGCAACTCCGCCGGCGAGTCGACAGGTCGCGCTGACCGTCGGCCGCCCGCGGCTGTCGAGGATCTCCATCGCGGACAACTGCTCGATCGTCGGCATCAATCACAACCTCGCCACAAACGCGTCGATCAGGTCGGCTATCGCCGTCGGCGGCATCTGCATGACCGCCGTCACGGTCTCCCGTTGGTGTTCCCGCTCCTGCGGCTCCATGTATTCCAGCGGCGACCGACCGGCAACGCGAGCCAGCAGGCAGCCCAGCGTGTGCCGCACCGCCCGCGGCTCGAAATCGTCCAGCCATTCCAGATCCGCGACGCCCGCCTGATACGTCTCCCAGAACCGCCTCGCCGCCGTCGCGAACCGCTCGCGGTGCGCCGGCAGGTGGTGGGCCTTGCTCAACAGATGCGTCATCGCAAAGCCGATATCAAACGCGCCGTCGCCAAAATGGATGACCTCGTGATCCAGCAGCACCAGCCGGCCGGCGTGGATCAGGATATTCTTCGGACTGTAGTCCCCGTGGACCAGCGTGAATCGCCGGCTGCGACAGTCTTCGATCAGTTGCCGCATGAACGGTCCGGCGGCGGCTACCTGCCGGCCGGCGTACTCGTAGTATGGCTCGATGCGCAGCGACTCGAAGAACGAGCGGTCGCCAAACTCGGCCGATAGTTGATTCGGCCGCTCGGACGCGCCCCGATGGATCGTCGCCAGCAACCGCGCGAACTGATCGACGTGGTCGCTCTCGACGTGGCCGGCGAGCAGCAGGGTCTTGAAGTTCTCGTGCGGCTGCGGCACCTCGTCCATCGCCAGCAGGTGATGCTCGAAGTCCTCGAACACGAACGGTGTGATCGTCCCCGCCGGGGCCAGCCGTGCCAGCCACCGCAGGCCCGCCGCCTCGCGGTGGATCCGCCGCGGATCGCTCAGCCACTCGGTCGGCACGCGCAGCCGGTCGAGGGCCTGCTTGACGACCCAGCCCCGCCCGTCGGGCCAGCACACGAGCATGGTGCGGTTGGACACGCCGCCGGCCAGGGGGCGGACCTCGACGCGATCGTCGGGGCCGACGCGGCCCGTGTCGCGCAGGTACGCCAGCAGCACGCCCGGCTGTTCAATATCGAGTTGGGACTCGGTCATTCTATCCCCGTCGACACCCTTCAGAGCCCCAAGCGCAAACGCGGGGTTGCTTCGACACCTCTGGGCCCACGAATGCCGGAGGTACCCATCCTATCCTCGTCGACACGCCCAAGCGCCAGCACGGGTTGCACCGGATGCGCGGATCGTCACATGGGTCGGGGCGACCCGTCGCTTGCGCTCCGGGCTCTGAAACGGACGGACGCGCGGTGTCAGGCTGGTTGACACTTGGCCGGCCGATCCGACGTTACTTGCCTTCCCGTTTGGGCAGCAGGCCCGCCAGCTCCTCGTGCGGCCGGGCGATGACGTGAGCCAGGATGAGTTTGCCGCCGACCTTCTGCACCGCCGCCGCCCCCGCCTCGACCGCCGCCTTCACCGCCGCCACGTCGCCCCGCACCATGACCGTGACGTAGGCCGCTCCGATCTTCTCCTTGCCGACGATCTCGACGTGGGCGGCCTTGCACATGGCGTCGGCGGCCTCCAGCAGGCCGACCAGGCCCTGCGTTTCGATCAGACCGATTGCGTCCTGCGTGGCCATTGGGAGTCGTTTCTCCTCGGCGATCCCTCGCGCCGGGTGTCGCGTCGACAAGTTGACGCGGTCCTTGGACAAATCGACGCCATCCTCGTGCGGCAGAAGGTGCTCGTTGGCGTCCAGCAGCGGGTTGTATTCCTGCTGCGAGCGGACGAGGAACTCGGCTTCGTCGCTGTAATGGGCCCAGTCGGCCTGCCCGACGAGCACGTGCATCTGCCGGCACGTCGCCTCGCCCGCCCCGACGGCCGCCCGGACGTCGGCGGCGGAGCCCGTGACCTTGGTGCCCATGCCGCCCAGGGCGTTGGACTCGATGCCGGCGATCCGGACGTTGCCCGCCTTGGCGACCACGTCCGCCACCACCAGGGCCGCGGCGAAACCCTGCACCTCGACGATGCCGACACTGGCTCTGGTCATCACGTCTTCAGGCCGCGAAGCACGTCCTCGACGATCCGCTCGACCGTCTGCCGATCGCAGGGGGCATGGCCATCACCATCCGGCGGCGCCGGCGGACATCCGCCCGGGGGCTCATCCACAAACCCGAACTCGCTCAGCGTGCACTGGATCGTACATTTCACTTCCTCCAGGCTGAACTTCTGCGAGGCCGACAGCGGCTGGCGGCCCACGCCCATCGAAAAGCCCCGCAGGCCCACCGCCTGCCGCACCGCCTCCGGGAAGTCGGCCCCGAAAATCAGCATCTTGATCAGATCGAGCAGCTTGTACTGGATCGCCCTGGCCTCGTCGATGCGGCCGGCCCGAGCGAGGTGGTACAGCTTCATGACCACCTCGGGCACGACGCCGCTGGTCGCCAGCGTCCCGCCGTCAGCCCCCATGAGCAGCGCGGGCAGGATCATCTCCTCGCAGCCGAGCAGGAACACGAAGTCCGGCCGCAGCGGCGCGATCTCGTGCATCATGTTCAGGAAAAACGGCAAATCGCGGCTGGAATCCTTGATGCCGACGATCCGCGGATGCTCGGCGGCCAGCCGGCGGATGATGTCCAGGCCGATCGGGTTGGAGAATTGCGGGATGTTGTACAGGGTCAGATCGATCGGGCTCTCGCGGGCGATCTCGGCGAAGTAGGCGTACACGCCATCCTGGCTCAGCTTGTAGTAGAACGGGGCCACGATCGCGACGGCATCGGCCCCCAGGCTGTGGTAGTAGGCGGCCGCTTCGAGCGTCAACGCGACGTTGGCTTCGGCGGCGCCGGCCAGCACGCAGGCCCGCCCGGCCGTCTGCTCGGTCACGACGCGGACGATCTGCTTGCGTTCCTCGAATGTGAACCGCGTGAACTCGCCCGTGCTCCCGTTGGGGTACAGCCCGCTGATGCCCTTGCCGATCAGCCAGTCGACGATCCGGCGCAGCTCGGCCTCGTGGATCCGCCCTCGATCGTCCAGCGGGACCATGTTGGGCGTCAGGATGCCGGTGATCTTCTTCGCTGCCATTCGTGTCGCCCGTCCTGCGCATCGCCCGCCGGGAACCCACCCGTCGATCGCGGCGAGTGCCTTAGAATAGCGGGTCCACCTCCAAATCCCAAGCGCCGCCTCTTGGGGGGCGGGCATCCCTGCCCGCCTTCTTTATCACCGTTGGAAAAGCCAAAGGCGGGCAAGGATGCCCGCCCCCCAAGGTGCCACGCCCGATGCTTGAGCATCGTGCCCCCCGGGCGGATAATGCCGGCCGCGAATCCATGCGGGCGGTGGACGTCCTCGACCGGAGTCAGACGCGTGCCCAATGCGAACCGATCCTCTTTGGCCGGTGTGCTGCCGGTCTTCCAGACGCCGTATCACGACGATGAATCCATCGATTTCGCCACGCTCGAACGGGAAATCGGCTGGTTGTACGACCGCGGAGCCGACGGCATCGTCATGGCGATGGTCTCCGAGGTGCTCCGGCTGTCCAGCGA
>JACQVT010000858.1 GCA_016209665.1 Planctomycetota bacterium
AGCGCATCGGGTTGCGCTTGTAGGCCATCGCCGACGAACCCACCTGGGTTTCCTCGAACGGCTCCTCGATTTCCTTCATGCCCGCCAGCAGGCGGATGTCGTTGGCGAACTTGTGGGCGCCGGCGGCGATGTTCGCCAGGGCCGCGGCCACCTGAGCGTCGATCTTGCGGCTGTAGGTCTGGCCGGTCACCGGCTCGCACCGTGTGAAGCCGAGCTTGGCGGCGACGAGTTTCTCCAGACGGTCGACCTTGCGAGCGTCGCTTCCGAACAGGGCCATGAAGCTCGCCTGCGTGCCCGTCGCTCCGCGGATGCCCCGGAACCGCAGGCCGTTGAGCAGGTGCTCGACCTCCTCGAGGTCGCGGACGAAATCGTAGGCCCACAGGCAGGCCCGCCGGCCCACCGTCGTAAGCTGCGCGGGCTGGTAGTGCGTGTAGCCCAAGCAGGGCAGGTCGCGCCACCGTTTGGCGAAGCCGGCCAGGCCGCCGATGACGTTTACCAGCCAGTCGCGGATGAGACCCAGGGCGTCGCGCATGATGACCAGGTCGGCGTTGTCGACCACGTCCATGCTGGTCGCCCCCAGGTGCAGGATGCCGCGGGCCGACGGAGCCACGTCGCCCCAGGCGTGCAGGTGGGCCATCACGTCGTGCCGCAGCCGCTTCTCGTGGGCGGCGGCGGCCGCGAAGTCGATGGCGTCGATCGTGCGGCGAAGCTCGGCGAGCTGTTTCTTCGTGATCGGCAGGCCCAGTTTAGCCTCGGCCTCGGCCAGCGCCAGCCAGATCTGCCGCCAGGTGCGAATCCGCCGGCGGGCGCTGAACAGCTCGGCCATCTCCCGAGAGGCGTACCGCTCCACCAGGGGGTTCACGTAGATGTCGTCCGCGGCCATCTCATCGTCCCCAGGGTTGTTCCCAATCCTGGTGCGTGCGCGGGGCAGCCGTTCGGCTGGTTGATTACCCCGCGGCTCGTCCGGAGATGTCAACCATCGTCACGCTTCGATGGTGACGCCGTCCTCGCCCAGCACCGCCTTGGTGCCGTGCTTCAGGGCCGCGTTGGCCAGGTGCAGCGGCCGGACGGCCTGGAAGCCCAGCTCCACGGTGGCGTTCGGCTGCTTGCCGCTCTTGATGCACTCCAGGAAGTTCTGGATGTGCGGCTCGGTCGTGGTCAGACCCCCCGGCATGTACTCCTTGGTGGGCTTGGGCAGACCGTTTTCCCAGCCGTTGACCTGGTCGAAGATACGGTAGCCCTGTTCGGTGAGAAACAAGGCGGCCTTCTCCCCGTGGAACACGATCGACCAGCCGTTGCGCCACCTGGCGCTGGTGTAGCTGAGCGTCCAGGTCGCCATGAACTTCGGGTACTCGAACGTGCAGGAAAACACGTCCGGCGTCTCGGTGGGCTTGTTGACGTAGACGTTGCCGTACTGCAGGGCCGAGATCGGCCGCTCGGCCCCCATCATCCACTGGACGACGTCCATCAGGTGCGTGCCCTGGTCGGTCTCGTTGCCGCCCGAGAACGGCCAGAAGCACCGCCAGTACCGGAACTTCATCGGCTCGAACGCCTGCTTGCCTGCGGAGCCGCAGAAACGCTCCCAGTCCAGCTTGCCCGGCAGGCTCTCGTTGCTGATGGGCTTGCCCGGGTGCTTCCAGTACCACTCGGCCTGGACCAGGTAGACGTTGCCGAGCACGTCGTCCTCGAACAGCTTCTTCAAATCGCGGATCGCCGGCGAGCTGCGCCGCTGCATCCCGATCTGTACGATGCGGTCGGTCTTGCGGACGGCCTTGATCATCTCGACACCCTGCTGGATCGACCAGCACATCGGCTTCTCGCAGTAGGCGTGCTTGCCCACCTCCATCGCCGCGAGCAGGTGGCCGTGGTGCCAGTGCTCGGGTGAAGCGATCAGAACGGCATCGATGTCCTTGCGCTCCAGCAGCCGCTCGTGTTCGAGGTAGCCCTCGGCCTTGTCGCCCGCGATCTCGAGCCCCTGTCGCAGGTTCGGCTCGTAGACGTCGCAGACCGCCGCCCACCGCACCCCGAACTTCTTGAAATTGCCCATGTGGCCCCGGCCCATGCCCCCGGAGCCGATGATTCCCATCACGATCCTCTCGTTGGCGCCGAGCACGCCGCTGCCCCCGGACTCGGCCCCGAGCACTCGCGCACCTGATCCAGCCAGCAGACTTGCCCCGACACCGGCCGCGGTTGCAGCCATCATCTCTCGACGGTTCACTTTTGCCTTCGACATCCGTAAAGCCTCCTTCAGTTAGCGGTTCAGAATCCGTTTAGGTATCGCATTCTCGGCGGTTTGGCAATGGCGCGAAGGCCATTTCTGGGGGGCGGGAGGCGTGAGAGCTTAGGCGGCCGTTCCATAGGAGGGTGGCCCGCGTCCTTGGGACGCGGGGGAGCCGTTCTGATGCTGCGGGCAGTTTCGAGAGCGAATCATCGGCTCCCCCAGGTCCAAGAAGGACCTGGGCCACCCTCGCCGATGCTGTTGCGCACCCGCCCCGCCGTCGGCGAGACGCTTGGGTTTCGAGGATCGGGGCTCTATGATGGTGGCACGATGGACGAA
>JACQVT010000888.1 GCA_016209665.1 Planctomycetota bacterium
CTGCTGGGCCGGCTGGCCCACGAGCTGGGCAAGACCGTGCTGATGGTCACGCACGACCCGACGGCGGCGTCCTACGCGGACTGCATCTACGTGCTCAAGGACGGGTTGGTCGTCGGCACGATCGAGAAGGTGGAACCCGGCAATGCGGCACTGGTCGCAACTCGGTATACGGAACTGGTTCGCTAAGCCCGGCCGGACCGCCGCCGCCCTGGCCGCCATCGCCCTGGGGGTGGGGGTGGTGGTGTGGGTGACGTGCGCGTACGAATCGGTGCGGCTGGCCCTGACGGACCAGGTGTGGTTCTGGATTGGCCGCAGCCATCTCTCGGTGGAATCCGTCTATGGCAACGAGGGCACGGTCTACGAGGAAATCGCGGGCCAGGTCGCCCGGGATCCGAACATCGCCGCGGTGACGTATCGGTTGGCGCGGCGGGTGAAACTCCATCCGTTGGCGGCGGCCGGGACGAGCAAGCCGGCGGGGCCGGTCGCCCAGCCCAAACGGCCCGAGTCGGAACTGCCGCGCGAAGTGGGAAACATCGTCACCGAGGTCGCCGCCGCCGCGGGCCTGCTGCCGTCGACGGCCCCGGAGGAGGGCGGTGAGGAACTGCCGGGCCAGCAGGTGCAGGCCGTCGGCATCGATCCGGCCAGCGAATACCAGTTTCGCAAGTATGACGATGAGCGGGTGGCCGGCCGCGTGCTCGCGCCCGGCGACACCGACGCGATGGTCGTGGATCGGCGGCTGGCCGACGAACTGAACCTCAGGATCGGCGACCGCGTGCGGCTGTACAGCCGCGTGACCCACCTGGGCGAGCCGCAGACCCGCACCGACACGTTCACGATCGTCGGCCTGCTGGAACGTCGGCAGGTGGCCAAGCAGCAGTTGCCGGTGGTGATGACGGTTCTGGAACCACTCCAGCGGCTGGCCGGCTACGACCAGGCGCCGAAGCGCGTCACCAAGATCGACATGCTGCTCGAGGACAAGGCAACGCGGTCGTTGCGGGCAACCGAGGGCCGCGTGTGGAACATCGTCAACGCCCATCGGCAGGGCTTTCTGGTCTCGTCGTCGGAGGCCAAGCTGCGGCAGGTCGAGGCCGCGGAGCAGCAGACCGGGTTCATCCTGCTGCTGATCTCGAGCGTGGCGCTGTTCACGGCGTTCTTCATCATCCTGTCGACGCTGAGCATCGGCATGTTGGAGCGGATCGGGCAGCTCGGCACGCTCCGCTGCCTGGGCGTCACGCGGATGCAGATGGCGATGCTGGTCCTGGCCGAGGCCGTGCCGCTGGGCATCGTGGGCATCCTGCTTGGCGTGCCTGTGGGATTGGCACTTGCACGGCTCAGCGTGTGGCTGGCCCCGGAGTACATCGGACATTTCGCGGTCAGCAGGACGGGGCTGGCCCTGGCCCTGGGCGGCGGGGGGGTGACGACGCTGGCCGGGGCCCTGCTGCCGATCGGCCAGGCGATCCGCGTTTCGCCGATGGTGGCCTCCAAGCCGCAGTCGCGGCCGACGCCGTTGTGGTTCGCCGGGGCAGCCTTCGTGTTGGGCGTGGGTATGATCCTGGGCCACACGTGGATGATCGAGCGGATGCCGGCCAACCGTTGGTTCGAGCCGGTCAACGCCCTGTCCGGCGTGGCCCTGTTGTATTGCGGCTACGCGCTGGTCACGCCGCTTCTGGTGTGGCTGTTCGGACAGGTGGCGGTGCGAGTGGCGGCGGGGATGCTGCGGGTACGCCAGGAGCTGCTGAGCGATCAGGTGGGGCGGGCGGCCTGGCGGAGCGGAGCCATCTGTTGCGGGCTGATGGTCGGCCTGTCGCTGATCGTCTCGCTGGTCGTGCACAGCCAGTCGCTGGCGGCGGGGTGGGACTTCCCCAAGGATTTCTGCGAGGCGTTCGTGTTCGTCTCGCCGCCGATCCCCCGGGAAGTCGCCAACGAAGTCCGCCGCGTGCGGGGCGTCGCCACCAGCGCCGTCGTCAACGAGAGCATTCGCTGCACGGTCTACGGGGCCGGACTGTTCCACTTCGCGACCTCGCGGTTCGTGGCCGGCGACCCGGAGGAATTCTTCAACATCGCCCGGCTGGAGTTCAAGGAGGGCAACAAAGCCGAGGCCATCGCCAAGCTCAAGAGGGGCGGGTACATCCTGGTGACCCCGGAGTTTGTGCTGGCCAAGAAGAAGGGGTACGGCGACAAGGTCTACATCAAGGGCTCGGGCGGTCGCGGCAACGCGGGCACGTTCGAGATCGCCGGCGTGGTCACGTCGCCCGCGCTGGACATCGCGGCCAACTACTTCAACGCGGGCGGCATGCTGGTGGCGGCGTCGGTGCACATCGTGATGGGCACGCTGGCGGACGCCCACCGGGTCTTCGGTCTGCCGGATGAGGCCAGCATGTTCCTGGTGAACTTCGACCTGCCGACGACGACGCCCGCGTATCCGCCGGAGTTCGCGGATGAGCCGCCGGCCGTCGGCGGTCCCCGGGCCATGGCGGAGTTGCTCGAAAAGTGGCGGCCGTTGCTGCCCGAACGCCAGGTGCAGATCGACCAGGTGCTCAACCAGTACCGAGCGTACATGCGGGGCGACCCCGGTGCCGGGCCGAGTTGGACCAGCCTGCCCCTGCTGCAAGTGTTTCACGACGCGCTCGGCAAGACCCTGGCCGACTGGGACAAGATGACGCCGACGCAGCGGTGGCAGAACTACCGCGAGGAACTGGTGATGCGGCTCATCACCCACCGGTCGGGCTCGACCTACGAGCAGCACGCCTCGGTGCGGGCCCTCAAGCAGCAGATCGACCGCGACCTGCGGCGGGCCACGCTGCTGTTCACGAGCATCCCGATGGTGGCGCTGATCGTGGCCGCCCTGGGCGTGGGCAACCTGATGACCGCCAACGTGGCCAGCCGCACCCGCGAGATCGCGATGCTGCGGGCGGTCGGGGCGACGAAGTGGCAGATCGTGCGGCTGGTCATCGGCGAGGCCCTGGTATTGGGGGCCCTGGGGAGCATGTTGGGGCTGGCCCTGGGTCTGCACGCGGCCCACGGCATGAACGCGATGACCACGGCGATCTGGGGCTTCGTCCCCGCCTGGACGATCCCATGGGACCTGGTCCTGCCGGGGATCGCGTTCACGGTCACGGTCTGCCTGATTGCCGGCATGATCCCCGCCCGCCACGCGGCGAGGAACAACGTGATCGACGCCCTGCAAACGACGTAGGAGAACGGCAGGGCGCGGTGGTCAGTTCTGCCTTGTTGCCCTATAAATGGCTCGCCGGTATCGTCGTGCCCCATGAACATGCAAGCTTTTTTCCAGTTGCACCGCGACCTGCCGCGCGAGGGGCCGGGCAGTGATGATGCCACGCTTGAGGCCATCCGTCGTTTGCCGCCGCTGCCCTCGTCGGTGCGGGTGCTCGACATCGGGTGCGGACCTGGCCGCCAGACGCTCGTGCTCGCCCGCGCGCTGAACGTGCCGATCGTCGCGATCGACGTCCACGAACCGTACCTGGAGCAACTGCGGCAAGCCGCGCGGACGGCCGGGCTGGCGGATCGAATCACGGCGCGGCGGGCCGCGATGGAGACGCTCGACGATGCGCCGGGCAGCGTCGATCTGATCTGGGCCGAGGGCTCGATCTGCATGGTGGGTTTCGCGGCCGGGCTTCGTCTCTGGCGGCCGCTGCTGCGCGAGGGCGGGCTGATCGTGGCCAGCGAACTCACCTGGCTGTCGGACAACCCGCCCGCCGAGGCCCGTGAGTACTGGCGGCAGGCCTATCCACCCATGACGACCATTGCGGCCAACATCAACCACGCGGCGGCGGCGGGATACGACGTGCTCCACCACTTCATTCTGCCCCGCTACGGATGGTGGGACGAATATTTGTCTCCCTTGGCGGAGCGGGCGGGCCATTTGCGGCGCGAGGTCGCGAGCAACGAGGGTGCCGTGGACCATGCGGACCTGATCCGGGTCCTCGACGAGACGGAGCGCGAGATCGACATCTGCCGGCGCCACGGTCATTACTTCAACTACGTTTTCTATCTCCTGCGCAAGGCCGGCGCGCCGGCGACGGAGGGGGCCACCCATGCGTCGTGACGGGCTGATTCTGGCGTTCGGGATGGCCGCGATGGTCGCAGGTGCCCCGGCGGCGCGGGCAGAATCGCCGCGGACCGCGGCGGAGTGGCGGTTCGACGAGAAGGTGCAGTGGAACGGATGGACGCCCGGCGGCACCATCCAGAACGTGGCGTTCGAGGCGGACGGCGTCAGTTTCGACGGTACCGGGAGCGATCCGATCATCGTGGGCCCGCCGTTTGAACTGAAGCCGGCGA
Organism: Planctomycetota bacterium; assembly: GCA_016209665.1. Classification (GTDB taxonomy): domain Bacteria; phylum Planctomycetota; class Phycisphaerae; order UBA1845; family PWPN01; genus JACQVT01. The sequence goes on from JACQVT010000888.1 coordinate 4,300, forward strand.
CCAGCCAGCACTGGGTGGTCATCGACCTCGAATGTCCGGGGCCGGGCCGCGGGGAGTTGTTCTACACCAACAAGACGACCGGCCAGTACGGCGGGTTCGAGCCGACATGGATGGCGCTCCTGAACGTGCCCGCGGCGGGCCGCCGGGAGCTGACGGTCTGGCCGTTCTGGTCGAGCCTGGGGCAAATCATCCGGCTGCGGTTCGATCCGCCGGCGGGGATGCGGTGCAGGCTGCGCGCGATCCGGGTGATGGAACTGGCCGGCGAGCCGCCGGCGCCCGCATGGCAGTTCGGTTCGCAGGTGGATTCGTGGGCGGGTTTCTACGCGGCGACGTTGGCGCGGTCGGCCGACGGGCTCGTCGTGCGGGCGTCGCAGCCGCAGGCGGTGATCATCACGCCCGTCCGGCCGTTCGACGCGTCGCGACGGTCGCTCCTCCAGATCATGGCCCAGTGTCCCCGCGAGCAGACGATTGCCCTGTATTGGGCGACGCAGGAGGAGCCGGGTTTGTTCGGTCAGCCCGTCGCCATCGACTGCGGCGACTGCGGCAAGCCGGCCGAGTGCGACCTGCGGCGGTTCCCGCAGTGGCGGGGCACGGTCACGCACCTGGCGATCGCGTTCGGCACGAGGGGCGATGAGCTGCTGACGCTCAAGTCGCTGAGCATCGACGAGAACGACGAGCACCGACCGTACCTTCGCCTGCGGCACCTTGATTTCACCCGCGGGATGGCGCGGCCGGGGAAGGAAGCCGAACTGCGGATCGTCATCGAGCACGGCGGTGGACAGGCATTGTCGGCCCGGGAGGTTACGCTCACCGGCGACAAGGATACGGCCATCGTCACGCCGCGGCTGGCGATCCCCGCGATTGAGCCCGGGGGACGGGTCGAACTGCGGGCCCGCGTGACGCCGCGGAAGATGGGGGCGGCAGTCCTCACGCTGCAGTTGCCCAACGGCCGGGAGTTCACGCGGGCCCTGGCGGTGCACGAGCCGGTAAGCGA
>JACQVT010000889.1 GCA_016209665.1 Planctomycetota bacterium
AAGCTACCCGTCGCTGGCGCTCCGGGCTGTGAAACCTGCCCCTCGTCATCTCCGCCCAAGATGTCACACACCCGCCGGGGCGGCCCGGGTGTCGACTGGACTTGTCGTTGGCCGGCCGGTGGCTAGAATACTCTGGCAACTTCTGTTCGGGCGTTGACGGGTTTGGCTACTTTTGGAGGTTCGAATGGCCCACATCATCGCTGAACCGTGCATCGGCACCAAGGATACCGCCTGTGTGGCTGTTTGCCCAGTGGACTGTATTCACCCCACCAAGGATGAGGCAGCGTTTGCCACGGCGGAAATGCTCTACATCGACCCGGAGACCTGCATCGACTGTGGCCTTTGCGTGGACGAGTGCCCAGTGAAGGCGATCTTCCCCGAGGAAGACCTGCCGGAGCAATGGAATAAGTTCGTCCAGATCAACAAGGACTACTACAAGAAATGACCGGCGGGTGTTCGCCGGCCGCGTCGCCGATCAGGATTGAGGCCTGGTGGCGGGCGATTCGGCAGGGGCGGTGCTCGTCGGCTCATCGTCGCCGTCGCGCCTGATTTCCACCTTCACCGCGACGAGCTTGATCTGTCCGTCGTGCTTCTCGCGCCGGCCGGTCACGGTCACCGTGTCGTCGACCATCACGTCCTTGAGCAGGGCGGTCTTGCCGTCGATGAAGATCTCGGCCTCGGGGGCAAGCGTGCCGGTGATCTGTTTCTCCTTCTTCTCGTTGGGGTTGTACCAGAGCATCCTGACCTCGCCGGTGGAGGTGTCGATGCTCGTGACCTTGCCTCGGATGCTGCTGTGCTTGGGCGTGTCGTCCTTCGATCCGCAACCGCCGGCGGCCAGCAGGGCGGCCAGCGGGAAGACGAGAATCATCGACCGGACGGTACGGCCGGGTCGCGGTGCGCTCATGGGGTGTCCCTTCGCAAGTTCCAGGTTGTCACGGGGCCAATCTAGCCCCGGGAGGGTCCAAAATCAAATACGCCGGTGGTGCGTGCGCGGTTCGACGGCGGACGATGCCCGCCGGCCGGAGCATGCCGGTCGGGGTGGTGGGAGGCCGTCTCGCGCGGTAGGATGCGGCCATCCAGGGAGGACACAACAGTTGCATCAACTGCGTGCGTTGTACGCGCGGACGTTACTCGAGGATGTGATCCCGTTCTGGCAGCGGCACGGGCTCGACCCGACGGGGGGGATCAATTCCTGCATCCAGGACGACGGCCTGCTCGTCAGCCGCGACCGCTGGGGCTGGTCGCAGTGGCGGGCGGTCTGGGTTTTCAGTCATTTGTACAACGCGATCGAACCGCGGGCTGCGTGGCTGGACTCGGCCCGGGCCATCCACCGGTTCGTCAGCGATCACGGGCCGATGACGGCAACCCCTCGGCAAGCTCGGGGTCTGAGCCCGTCGAAGACAAGTTGCCTTGGTCCTGAACAGGATGGGCACTGGCCGATGCTGATGGACGCGGAGGGCCGCGTCCAGCGCGGGTATGAGAGCATCTTCAACGACGGCTTTGCCATCTATGGTCTGGTCGAACTGTGGCGGGCCAGTCGCGACGACGCCCTGCTCGAGGCCGCGATGCGGACGTTCCGCATCGTGCAGGCGGGACTCGCCGGCCCCGAATTGCCGCCGATTTTCCCATACCCGGCCCCGCCGGAGCCGACGGCCCAGGCCCACGGCCTCAGCATGTTGTTTTCGCACGTCTTTCACGAGTTGGCCCTCGCGACCGGCGACGCGGAGGTGCGTCAGGCGGCGGACGTGCACCATCGGCGGGTGATGGAGCTGTTTCTGCGGTCCGATCGCGGACTCCTGCTGGAATGGCTGCGGGCCGACGGCGGCGAATTTGCTCCGCCGCGCGGCACGGCGGTGATCCCGGGTCATGCCATCGAGTCGATGTGGTTCCAGATGCACATCGCTCGTGAGCACAACGACATGGTCGCGCTGGACCGCGCGTGCGAGGCGATCCGTCGGCACCTGGAGATCGGCTGGGACCAAGAATACGGCGGGCTGTTCTACGCCGTCGATGCCGACGGTGAGGCCGAGGTCGGTTGGCCGTTCGCCGAAGCCAAGCTGTGGTGGCCCCACGCCGAGGCGTTGTACGCGACGCTGCTGGCCTACGAGCACTGTCGTCGGGACTGGTGCCTCGAATGGCACGAACGGCTGCGCGAGTGGAGCTACACCCATTTCCCCGTGCCCCGGCACGGGGAGTGGTACCAGAAGCTCGATCGGCGGGGTCAGCCGTTCGCGGATGTCGTTGCCCTGCCGGTGAAGGATCCGTTTCATCTGCCGCGGGCGCTGATGCTGTGCGTGGAGTGCCTCGACCGCTTGCTCGAATGATCAGAGCCCCAAGCGCAAGCGCGGGGTTGCCGGTATTCGCGAGGAGTGATAGTCATCCGGTGCTACCCGTCGCTTGCGCTGCGGGCTCTGACAAGGGGCTACCCGTCGCTTGCGCTGCGGGCTCTGACAGGGTGCTACCCGTCGCTTGCGCTGCGGGCTCTGACAAGGGCTACCCGTCGCTTGCGCTCCGGGCTCTGACGGGCATGTGGAGGCATGAACATGCATGACGACATTCGATGCTGCTTTCGGCGGTGGGGGGGATTGCTGATCGTCTGCGCGATGGCCCTGTCCGGGGGGGCGTTCGCCGCCGAGCGGCCCAATGTGGTGCTGATCATGACCGACGATCAGGGCTGGTGGGACCTGGGCGTCAACGGCAACACGATCATCGAGACGCCGGTGCTCGATCGGCTGGCGTCCCAGAGCGTGTACTTCACGCGGTTCTATGCCTCGCCGGTGTGCACGCCGACCCGAGCCTCGCTCATGACGGGCCGCTATTTCCAGCGGACCGGGGCCATCGACACCTACATGGGTCTCGACACCATGGACGCTCGCGAGATCACGCTCGGTGAGGTGTTTCAGCAGCAGGGCTACCGCACCGGCATCTTCGGCAAGTGGCATCTGGGCCGCTACATGAAGTATCACCCGCTCAGCCGGGGCTTCGACGACTTTCTGGGCTTCTGGCAGTACGGGTTCATCAACCGTTACGACGACTCCGACGAACTGTTCCGCGATCGCGAGCGCGTCAGCGTGGCCGGCTACGTCACCGACGTCCTGACCGACGCGGCGATCGAGTTCCTCCGGGCCAACCGCGATCGGCCGTTCTTCCTGTATGTACCCTACAACGCTCCTCATTCGCCCTACCTCGCGCCCGACGAGTGCATCAGCAAGTACCTCGAGAAGGGTTTGCCCCTCCAGCAGGCCCGCATCTACGGGATGGTGGACCGGATCGACTCCAACGTCGGCCGGCTGCTGGCCACGCTGGACGAGCTGAAGCTGACGAGCAACACGATCGTCCTGTTCCTGAGCGACAACGGCGGCGTCAGCAGCTATTTCAAGGCCGGCCTGCGGGGGCATAAGGGCACGACCTACGAAGGCGGCATTCGCTCGCCGCTGTTCGTCCGCTGGCCGGGCCACTTTCCCGCCGGCGCGCGAGTGTCGTCAATGGCCCAGCACATCGATCTGTTCCCGACGCTGTGCGAGATCATCGGGGCCAAGGTTCCCGCCGATCGGCCGATCGACGGCCGCAGCATCCTTCCCCTGCTCCGCGACGGCCGGGGTCCCAGCCCGCACGAGTACCTCTTCCACCAGTGGACCCGCACCCGTCCCGACGTGGACAAGAACTGGGCCATCCACGGGCCGAGATACAAGCTGGTCAACGGCGAGTTGTTCGACCTCGGGGCCGACGCCGGCGAGACCAGGAATCTCGCCGCCGACCATCCCGACGAGGTCCGGCGGCTTCGGCAGACGTTCGAGCATTGGTTCGCCGACGTGACCGCCGGCCGCGAGTACGCTCGCGTGCCCATCCAGGTCGGCCGGGCCGACGAGGACCCCGTCGAGATCGACGTCACCTGGGCGGAGCCCGTCGGAACCAAGATCAAACCCCAGTACCGCCACTACATTCGCGACAGCGTGAGCAACTGGACCGAGGTAACCGACTTCGCCCAGTGGCGGATTGAAATCGTCGAACCCGGCAGGTACGAGGTATCGGTGTCGTACAGTTGCCCGCCGGGCCAGGAGGGCTCGCGATTCCGCGTGCAGGTGGGGGGCTCGTATGTGGAAGGTCTCGTCAACGCCACCGGCGGCGCGGATGTGTTCTGCCGGCCCACGGTCGTGGGCACGCTCGATCTCAAGCCGGGACTGGATCGACTACAATGCAAGGCCGTCTCGATTGCCGGCCGGGAGTTGATGATCCTGCACAAGCTGTGGCTCCGCCGGCTGGGTGGATCGAAGGCTACTCCGACCAGTCATCCAGGGGGCGCGACCTTGTCCCCATCGACCCGCAAACCCAATGCCGTGCGCGTGGCCGCGGTTCAGCTACTGCCCGCCACCGGCGATCCCAAAGCGAATGTCACCCGCGCTGACAGCCTTGTCCGCCGTGCCGTGGCCGAATCGGGCGCCGACCTGGTCATCCTGCCCGAGTGCACGCTGACCGGGTACACCAACCCCGCCGACGGCAGGGTGACGCTCAAACGGACCCGGGCGATGGCCGAGCCCGTACCCGGGCCTTCGACGAACCACTTCGCCGCGCTGGCCAAGGAGCTGGGTGTCTGTATCGTCTGGGGGCTGCACGAGCGCCGCGGCGAGAAGTTCTACAACTCGGCTGTGTTGCTGTCGCCCGCGGGCAAGGTGGAGGGCACCTACAGCAAGGTCCACATCAACAAGTACGAATCGCAGATGGGCTGGACCCACGGCGATCAGTTCAAGGTCTGGCCGTGCCGCATCCGCGGCCTGTCGTTCAATCTGGGCATCATGATCTGCTTCGACCGCGAGGTGCCCGAAGCCGCCCGCTGCCTGGCCGTGCTCGGGGCGGACATCATCGCCATCCCCCAGGCCACGGGGTGCACCTGCGAGATCCCTATCCACCGCGACCAGCTTCGCGTGCGGGCCTACGAGAACGAGGTGTACGTGGCGATGGCCAACTGGGCGGGCCCCGAGTTCAAGGGTCACGGTATGATCATCGCTCCCTCGGGCGAGGTGCTGCGGATGGGCGGCCGTGACGAGGAGATCCTCGTCGCCGACCTCGACCTCGACCACCTGAAGTCCGTCCGGGCCAACGGCATCTACGGCAAACATCACCGCCAGCCCGCGACGTACGGCCCGCTGATGCAGAAATGAGGCCGACATGACGGCCGACGACGAACCATCAGGCCGCGACTCACCGGCGGGGGAAATCCCAGGGGGACTGATCCAAATCGATGTCTGGGGATCGTCTTCTGCGGTGTCCGGCCGGCTTTGGATCATCGTCTTGCTGGTCGCGCTGCTGATCCTGGGCTCATCGTTGCGCGTGTGGATGCACGAGCGGTGGCACGACCGGGTGTTTATCCTGCTAATGGTTGCCTGTGCCGCCATCGGATGGTTCATGTACCGAGTGAGTATCGTACGTTCTGCCGCCGCTCTGCGGACCCTGTTGCGACGGCACGCGGACGCTCCGTTGGATGCCGTCCTCCAGCCAGGCACACCCACCTCGCAGATGGTGAGAAGGCTCATCGCTGCGCCTCGACATCTCGCCAAGGCTCTGGCCGCCGGTCGGTGTGCCGGATATGCCTTGACTGTCGCTCCGTGGGGGGATGTCCGGCGGGAGAAGATCGAGCCGCTGACCGTGCCGTTCGAGCCGGTGCCCCTGGACACCAGCGAGGATGCGTTCCAGGGCTTGGCCTCGTCCAGGCCCGACCGGTCCACCGCTACGGCCACCGCCCGGCATCGGTTTACGACGCTCGGGCTGGCGCGGCAGTTGTACCCGATGCTGGTCGCCACGGGGACGGCTGCGCTGTTGTTGCGTGGTCTGGCCTACCTGGACGCGGCCGGTGGCGGCGGGCCGCGGTCGTCCTCCGCCTTCGGTTCCTCGACGTTCCTGCTCATCCTGTTCCTGATCCAGGTGTTCTCGCGAGATCATTTTGGGGCAGGCTCCTTGTTCTTCGTACCGTTCTTCCTGGTGCAGATGAGCGTCGACTTGCAGGCGCTGTCGTTGCCGGGCTCGACCCGCTGGGCCATGGTGGCGGGCTGGGTCTTGCTCATGACCGCGTGGTGGGCGCTCCGTCGAGGGCCGACCCGCGGCGCGTGGGTGATGCCCGGCGGGCTGCTGCTACCTTCCCGACGCGAGGTGTATCGTCGCGATGCGGGCCTGCTGGTCTGGTATCCCGGCCACCGACGTCTCTGGGCCATCGATACCACGGCGGCGCGGGTGGCCGCCCTCGACGTGACGTCTGAGGAGGCGGTCCTGGCCCTGCGGGCATGGCTGAGTCCCCTCCCGACACCCTCCGATGAGATGCTCCACGGCTTTCTCCCGCCGCCGTGAGGACACATCGCCGGCATCTATCCCCCAACCTTGGAAGCGGACCGGCTGGAAGCCGGTCCCACACGGAGTTGGGGATACGCCATCAGGGGCAGGTCTCGAGTCGGAACGTTTCCCACGGGCCGATCGCGTTGCGGTTCGCGTTGACGATACCGCCACCGCCGTTCTCGGCCACGATGTACTGGTTGTTGCCGGCCTGAAGGGCGATCGAGTCGCCGTTGCTGATCGTGCCGCCGCCCGACAGGCGGAGGATCCTGAACCGTTCCCACGTGCCGATCTGCGTGGAAGTCGCCGACACCGTTCCCCCGCCGCCGTTCTCCGCGCGAAGGTAGTTCCGCCCGTTCCACGTGAGCAGGCTGACCGTGTCACCCGATCGCAGCGGATCACCGTTCAGATCGATCAACGTGAACGATTCAAATTCATTCGCTGTCACGCTGTCCGCCCGCACGAGACCGCCGCCGCCGTTGCGGGCCGTGATGTACGGCCCGTTAATCGACCGCAGGTGCGCGCAGCCGCAGCCGAGCCCGGCGGACGACAGCTTCCGCGAGAAAACCCAGTCCACGTTGATCTGGCCCGTCTCGAACACCAGCCGGAGGTTGTGGGGACCGGCCGGGAGAGCGACCGTTCCCAGCCGGAGCAGGTTCCACCCGCCCGGGTGACCCGCTCGGATGAGCGGCACCGAACCCAGTGACTGACCATCAACCTCGAGGCGCAGCGATTGTCCCACCGTGCCGCTGAGTCGGGCGGTGAATCGATAGACGCCGCACGCCAGGGCGACCTCCTTGAACTCGATCCACTCGCCCGGCTGCGTCCAGCCGACGTACCAGCCGCCGCTCGCGCCCGTGAGGTGCCCGATGTCCAGGTCGCCATCGCGGTAGGCGGTGCCCGCGTTGCCGGGCGTGGTGTCAAACCAGGCGTCCGCCGCCTCGGCCTGGAACCGCAGCGTTCGTGTCTCGGGGTCCGAGTATTCGCGGACGATGTTGAGGTACTGGTTCGGGTAACGCCAGGCGTCGCTGCGGTAGAAGCCGGCGCTCTCGGCGATGTTCGTCCAGCCCTCCAGCAGCGTGAATCGCGCCGCCTTGGTGACGCCGGCGGCGAGGCCGTTCCGCAGCGTGTTGCCGTCCTCGCGCAACTGCTCGCGGCAGGCCGAGCCGCAGCCCGGCAGTGTGTCGGGGTTGCGGTACGACGGCACCACGCAGCCCCAGTCGGCGCCGTTCCACAGCGTGTAGGTGTACGTATTGCGAAGCGGATCGAACCAATCCTCGAGTGCCTGGACGTGCTGCGTGGTCAGGGTGGTATCGCGCTGGGTCCAGTCCCTGGTGACGTTGAAGTGCGGGTTCTCGCCATAGCGGTTGATGAAACTCGTCCGCAGGTAGTCGAACAACCGGCTCGCGTTCCCCTGGACGTTGGCCATGCCCACTGGTCCCCAGAACGCGACCACCGGCCGGCCGTCCAGCCGGTACCACAGGTCGGGCGGAACGGTGTCGAACCAGATCCGCATGTTGTAGTTCCAGAAGTACACCCAGTTGTCGGGGTTCGCCAGGTCGAACAGCGTCCCGTCCGGCAGCCCTTCGATCTGATTGCGGGCTCCCTGGTACGCCCCGGTGTCGTCGAACATGCCCAGACGGAGCACGTCCCGCGCGCCTTCGCAACGATCGATCGCCTCCACCAGCCGCCGCAGCAGCCGCGGACACATGTCGCCGTTGCCGGCGTCACCGGTTGTGGGACTGTAGCAGCCGCGGCCGTGCATCATCACCACGTGGACGCGGGAGTGGATCAGCTCCTCGACCAGGTTATCCCACCAGCCGGCTGAATCGCGGTCGTACGAGCGGTAGACCGGGATTTCGCACGTCGCCGGATTGCCGTACGGGCATCCGCTGTCCATCTCGTATCCGGTGATCGTTCCCAGCAGCGGCCCGATCCGCGGCGGCGGGACCAGCGTCACATCTTCTGCCGGCGGCAGGATACATGCCTGTTCGGTCGGGACGCCCGGTCCGCTGAAGCACACCTGGAACGCGAGCAGGTCGTAGGCGTCGACGCGCCCGTCCCCGTCGAGGTCCGCGTCGGCGCACCCCGGCGCGGCGGGCGACGCCGCATCGCTCAGGCAGGCCTGGAAGTGGCCGAAATCCTCCGTGTCCACGTCCAGATCGCCGTCAAAATCCGCCGCCCACACCGCGGCGACGCACGACAGCACGCAGACGATCGCGGCAAGCCCCCACGGTGTGTCGACCATAGGCCACCCCTTCGGATGTCGACGTCCCTGACAGACTCCGCGCTCCCGGCGATGTCGATTATACCCGGAGGCGCGGACGTTCAGGAGGGAGGTGAGCCGAGAATGTGCTCCAACTGACCGACCAGCGGTGGCAGGTCTTCTGTCACCGTCTGCCAGAGGATGTCGTAATCGACGAAGTCGTAACCGTGGACCAGGCGGTTTCGCATACTCGTGATCTGGGCCCAGGGGATATGCGGGTGGTGCCGGCGGGTATCGGCGGTGACGCGGCTCGCTGCCTCGCCGACGATCTCAACAAGACGCACGAGGCCCAACTGAAGCAGACGGTTGTCGTTGAGGTCTTCTCGGGTGCTCTCCCTCGCCAACTCGACCGCCTCGCGAGAGTGGTCAAGCATGTGTCGGAGTCGCACGTTGTCATCATGGCTGGGCATATTGCTCCTCGGCTTCGGCGACCACGCGGTCGCGGAAATAGCGGCTCAGGCATCGCGGCGTGTTCATGTCGACCCTTCGGCCGCCGAGCAGCGACGAGAACTCCATTTCCATGTCCGCCAGCCGGATGAGTCCCGGTGCCCTGCCCGGCTCGAATTCGACCAAAACGTCCACGTCACTATCGGGACCGAAGTCATCGCGCAGCACCGAACCGAACAAAGACAGCTTTTGGATATGGTGGCGGCGGCAGAACTCCGCCACCTGTTCAAGCGGAACGTCAATGCGTGCCCGACGATCCATCCAATCGACTCCACACGGTATCGGTACACCTATGGATCTGCCGTGCAGGTAATTCTACCCCGCGTCGACCACGCAACGGAAGCCGACGGTGCCGGAGCGGTCCTTGCTGGGGGCCATCAGCAGGTACTTGCCGTGTTCGCTCAGTTTGGTGTTGCGGGGGAAGTACCAGTGGGAGGCTTTGGGCCGGTAGTAGCTCCCGCCGCGGACGATCGCCGCCCGCGTGTGCTCGTCGAGGAACTCGCTCGTCCATTGCCAGACGTTGCCGGTCATGTCGATCACGCCGAAGGGGCTCGCGCCCTTCGGGTGGGCGTCGACGTCGGTAGGGCCGCGAAGATCGGGGCTGTCCTCGACGAACGGCGGGGTGGCATCGGCGATCGGCTCTGCACCCCAGGGATACTCGCGGCCGTCCGTGCCCTGGGCCGCGTACTGCCACTCCCACTCGTGCGGCAGCCGCTTGCCCGCCCAAGCCGCGTAGGCCCGGGCATCCTCGATCGACACCCACGTCACCGGTTTGTTCGCCCAGCCCTCGGGGCACGTGCCGCCTTTCCAGCCCTTCAGGAAGTTGTGGTCGTCCTTCGGCCGATACCCGCTCGCATCGACGAACTTCTTGTACTGCTCGTTGGTCACCGGGTAGCGGTCGATGTAGAACGCCTTGACGTCCATTTCCTTGTCGTGATGCCGTCGCGGCAAATCCTCCCACGGATACTGCACGTCCACGCCGGGCTCGTCCTTGCCCTCGATCTCCACGCCCGAGACTTTGAACCGGTACTTGGCCGCCGGGATCAACACCATGTCCTCGGGCGCTTCGGTCGCCGGTTTTGTCGGTGCGATGTCCACCATAGTCTGCGGGAGGGCCTTCCATTCCGCCGAGAGGCTGCTCAGCCGCGTCTGGCTCAGTTCGGCCATGCGAGCGAGGAGCTTCGGCAGATACTCCGGCGTGTGTCCATCCTCTACTGCCAGCACGCCGCCGAACCCGTGGGCCTCAATCTCGAAGGCGAGTGTGGCCGCATCGCCGACCACCGCGGGCTTGAGTTCCGCGCCCGCCCACAGGTCGTAGTACCGCGTGCCCGCCTTGTGCGGAAGTCGCAACTGCTCGCCGGCGGTGTCCTGGTCCGTGCGGTTCACCAGCGTCCAGACCGTCTGCCCACGGCCGGGGAATCGGCTCGCGTAGACGCCCTTGGCCAGCGTCGGCGCGTGCGGCTCCCAGTCCGCGCTGACCAGCAGATCGGCGACGGCCCGCTCGATGGTCGCGATCCGCCGCAGGGCCTCTGCGTCCCGCGGCGTGAACTGGTTCCAGATGCCCCACACGTTCTCCCAGCTCTCGTACCCGGTTCCATTGAACCACGCCGACTGCAATCCGTTCGTGCGGTCGCGGACCCACCGCTCGCAGACGTTAGCCATGTGCCGCGGCTCGATCCATTTGTATGCGCTCACCACCGGGATCGGCTGGTCATACTTCCAGTAGCCCCAGCTCATCGTGTTCCAGATCACCATCTTCGACTCCGACATCGCCACCTCCGGCTCCAGGGCGACGATGTGGCCGGTGCGGTCCGATGCCTGACGGAACTCGATGCGCACGCCATGCATGGTGTCGCCGTTGAGCCCGTCGGCGCCGATCTCCTTCATGTCGCGGGCGGCCTGGTCCCACCACGGTATCTCCGGCCGATGCGTGCCCGTGTCCCATGGCATCACCGGGAAAAACACCTTGACGCCCCGGCGGTGGAAATCGTCCACCATGCCCTTGACGCCCGCGGGCCAGCCCGGCATGTCGTGGAGCAGGTCGTGCTGGCTGCGGTTGTCGATGCCGATGTTGGGATACACCGGCCAGATGAGCACCGCGTCGATTCCGCCGTAGCGTTTCTCGAGGTCATCGACGTACCGGTCCACGGTGTACTTGCCCGCCGCCGCGTCGTAGAAGTACCGTTCCTCGACCATCATCTGCGGCTGCACGAAGCTCCGCTGCGTCCAGAGCAGTTCCTTGCGGGCGTACTCGGCCCCGTCGTACTCGATCGTCGCTCGCTCCTGGTCGCGCCACCGCTTCATGTCGGCCAGCCACGCCCCGCGGTCCGCCCCGTCCGGCGGCCCCTCGATCGCCTCACCGTTGTTCTGCAACTCGACCCCCTGGCCCTGCGCCCCCATCATGACGACCAGCAGCCACGCACATCCCATGATCCCTAGCCTCATAACCGTGCTCCTGCCAGATAAAGGTTTCGCCCCCTACCGAGCCGCCGCCCCAGTATCTGTCCTGTGTCCGGTACGCACAACCCCGCCGGCCTGCGAGCGATGCCTTCAGGCGGCTAGCCGTCACACATTGATGGCTGTGGCCTGACCCGTCCATTCGAGGCTCGGATGGGCTCTGGCGGGGCCTGGACGAGGGGTGTGAATTTCGGTGGCCGGGCGGTTGGCATTGACTGGGCGGGTGGGGTATCATGATGGGTCCTGTATCGCCCGAACCGGTGGGCGGGTGCCGACCGGCGGGGTGAGCCTGCCGACAGGGCGGGTGTGGGAACGGACAAGCGCGGATGGGCCGCGCGGCCGGCGACGGAGTCGCGACGCTCGCGCCGGGTCAAACGGGTCGCACGTGGAGGTGTCGTTTGGCATCCGAGTTGGTCAAGAACCTGATCGAATCCGGCATTCACTTCGGCCACCGGGCGAGCCGGTGGAACCCCAAGATGCAGCCCTACATCTTCGGGAAGCGCAACCTGATCCACATCATCGACATACGCGAAACCGTCAAGGGTTTGTTGCGGGCGAGGAAGTTCGTGGCCGGCGTCGCCGCCAAAGGCGATGACATCCTGTTCGTGGGCACCAAGCGGCAGGCCCGCAGCGCGGTCATCAGCGCCGCCCAGCGGACGAACATGCACTACGTGGCCGAGCGCTGGCTCGGCGGCACGCTCACCAACTTCCGCACCATCCGTTCACGGCTGGCCCGCCTCGAGGAGTTGGAGACCATCGAGCAGTCGGGCATGGTCTCGTACAGCAAGAAGATGGTCGCCACCCTCACCCGCGAGCGGCGGAAGATCAAGCGGAACCTCGACGGCATCCGCAAGATGTCGAAGCTGCCGGGAGCCCTGATGCTCGTCGACGTCAAGCGCGAGCACATCGCCGCCCGCGAGGCCCGCAAGCTGGGAATCCCGGTGATCGCATTGATCGACACCGATTCCGATCCCGATACGGTCGACATCCCGATTCCGGGCAACGACGACGCGATGCGGGCGATCGATCTGATCTGCGATTCGCTGGCGGATGCGGTGCTGGAAGGCATGCGGTCGCGGCCGAAAGAGGAGCCTCAGGCGCAGGCTCCGCGGCCGCCGCGTCGGTCGGGCCGGGCGACGGCCCGCGCCGTCGCGCCGGCCGAGCCCGCCGACTCCGGCGAGGCAGCCCCGAGCGAGCAGGGAGCCCGAGAGAACGATTCGCAGCCGGTCGCCTCGACGTGATCGTGCTGGCCTGTGGTCCATCTTTCAACGGGGTGGTCCCGATCCCGAGAGGGTGTGTGAGAACCGAGCAGCTTGTCCGAGCCGCGACCGTCGGGGAGCGGCTTCCGGCGTTGCCCAATCCCCCGCTTCCTGACGGGCGCGGTTCGGAAAGGGCCTCACACACACTACTGACGGAGTGAAAACGTACGGCCCGTGAACGTAAAGGAGTTCGTGAAGTTATGGCCCAGATAACGGCGGAGATGGTGAAGAAGCTTCGGGAGCGCAGCGGCCTGCCGATGATGGACTGCAAGAAGGCCCTGGAGGAGACCGGCGGCGACGAGCAGCAGGCGATGGAATTGCTGCGGAAGCGCGGGGCGGCGGCGGCCGAGAAAAAGGCCGGCCGGGCCACCTCCGAGGGACGCATCGGCGCGTTCGTCGACTCGGCCAAGGGGGTCTGTGCCCTGGTCGAGTTGCTGTGCGAGACCGCGCCGGTGGCCAACAACCCGATGTTCAAGGAGCTGGCGGACAAGATCGCCCGGCACGCGGGCCTGACCGGCAGGGCGGACACGGCCGCCATCGTCGAGGAGAAGCTCGCCGACGCCGGCGGCACCGTCCGCGACCTGGTGCACGACGTGCTCAACCGGCTCCGGGAGAACATCCAGATCGGCCGCATCTACCGCCGCACCGGCGGCGGGGCGGCGGCCTACGTCCACCACACCGGCAAGATCGGCGTGTGCGTGGTCACCGAGCAGGCGACGGGCAGCGCCGAGCTGCTCAACGACGTGTGCATGCACATCGCGGCCATGCAGCCCGACGCCCTGACCCGCGAGCAGATCGCGGTCGCCGTCGTCGAGAAGGAGAAGGAGATCGCCCGCGAGCAGATCCGGGCCGCGGGCAAGCCCGAGAACATGCTCGACAAGATCCTGACCGGCAAGATGAACCGCTGGTTCAGCGAGCACGTCCTGCTCGAACAGCCGTTCGTCAAGGACGACAAGCAGACGGTGGGCAAGGTCCTGGACGCGGCGAAGATCAAGCTGAGCGATTTCGTCCGCTTGCAGGTCGGAGTGGAGTAGACAGACCAAGGCCGCTGATGCGGCCTTTTTCGTCGGGATCGGATTCACGGGACCCTGGCTTTCAGGTCGCAAGCCGCAGGTCCGCCGCAGGCGAGATTCGCCGTGGCGAACCGCAAACCCAATGGAGTGCCGCCCGTGCTGGACGCGCAACCCAAGTACCGACGCATCCAACTGAAGATCAGCGGCGAGGGCCTGGCCGGGCCGGGCGGGTCGGGCATCGGCGAGGAGGCCCTGCATCGCGTCGCCGCCGAGATCAAGTCCGTGCACGATCTGGGCGTGCAGGTCGCGGTCACGGTCGGCGGAGGCAATATCATCCGCGGGAGCACGCTGGCCGCCCAGTCGCACATCCCCGAGGCCACCGCTCACTACATGGGCATGTTGGCGACGGTCATCAATGCCCTGGCGTTGCAGGAGACGCTCGAAGCGCTGGGCCTCACCACGCGGGTGATGTCGGCGGTGGCCGTCGCGTCGGTGTGCGAGCCCTTCGTCCGCCGCCGGTGCGTCCGCCACCTCCAGAAGGACCGCGTCGCGATCCTGGCCGGCGGCACCGGCCGGCCGTTCGTCACCACCGATACCGCGGCCGCGCTGGCCGCTGCCGAGATCGCCGCCGAGGCCCTGTTCAAGGCCACGCAGGTGGACGGCGTCTACAGCGCCGATCCCAAGCAGGTGCCCAATGCCGAGTTCTATCGCACGCTGACCTACGACCGCGTGATCAACGAGCGACTCAAGGTCATGGACCTAAGCGCCGTCGACATGTGCCAGCGCAACCACATTCCCATCGTGGTCTTCAACCTCCACAAGCCCGGCAACATGAGCCGGATCGTCCTCGGCGAACCCGTCGGCACCACCATCGGCAAAGGCTGAGAGCCTGATCCGGCACCTGTGTGGGACCGGCTTCCAGCCGGTCCGACATGGGTCGATCGCCTGTACCACCCTTACGGTGTAGCCGCCTTGGCAGACGACTGGACGATGCCCGGCTTTTCCAGGTAGAATTCTTCCACACGACTTTCTCAGGAGGACCGAGCGATGGCGATTCCGAAAAAGGTCTCAGAGCGTATCGTCGCTGGCCTCAAGCGCCTGGTGCCGATCATCGTGCAGCAGAAGGCCCGCGACGTCTCCGAAGCCGACACAGTGACTCTCGTCAAGGATGTTTTGTCCGAGGTATTCGGCTACGACAAGTACACAGAACTGACCGGTGAGTTCGCGATCAGAGGTACTTACTGCGACCTGGCAATCCGAGTCGAAGACAAGATCGTGGAGCTTGTTGAAGTCAAGGCGATCGGCATCAGCCTGGATGACCGTCACGTCAAGCAGGCTATCGACTATGCTGCAAAC
>JACQVT010000842.1 GCA_016209665.1 Planctomycetota bacterium
GGGCTTGGCGGCATTCCTTGGCACCGCCGATGCCGCGGGGCTGGTTGTCGACGCTGTCGCTTGGGGGTAAGTTGGGTCGCGGCGGGTCGGAGGGCGGCGAGGTGGGCCGGTCTTGGGCTGACGATGCCGGGCGGGATCGGCAGGCCGCGGCCGGCAAGCGGTTAACTGTGCATCCTAAAGCCCTGAAATCCGACCGGATGGAAGCCGGTCCCACACGGGTTTTGGGACAGGCTTTAAGGGCGGGAGAACGGATGGCAGGCACACCGACGACAGTGGCGTCGTCCGCGGCGCTGGACCACCTGCGATGGGCGTTGACGCCGGAGGTCGGCCCCACGCGGTTCAGCCGGCTGGTGGAGCGGTTCGGCTCGGCCGGGGCGGCGCTGGGGGCGACGGCGGGTCAGATCGAGCGGATCGACGGCATCGGGGCGGCCACCGCCCAGCAGATCGCGGCCGGGCGGGACCGGGCGGACGTGCAGGGCGAGGTGGAGCTGGCGGCCGCGAAGGGTGTGCGGATCATCTGCCCGCAGGACGAGGAGTACCCGCCGGGTCTCAAGCAGATTTCCGACCCGCCGATCTGCCTGTACGTCAAGGGGCAGATCGCGCGGCAGGACGCAGTGGCTCTGGGCATCGTCGGGTCGCGGCGATGCACGATCTACGGCCGCGAGCAGGCCCGGCGGTTCGGCCAGCAGGTGGGCGGCCGCGGACTCACGGTGGTGTCCGGGTTGGCCCGCGGCATCGATGGTGAGGCCCACAAGGGCGCGCTGGAGGCCGGCGGCCGAACGATCGCCGTGCTGGGCAACGGACTGAGCACCCTCTACCCGCCCGAGCATGCCGAACTTGCCGAGCAGATCAGCCGCGCCGGCGCGGTGATCAGCGAATTGCCGATGACCACTTCACCTGACGCCAAGAACTTCCTCCCCCGCAACCGCGTCATTGCCGGGCTGTCGCTGGGCGTGCTGGTGATCGAGGCCGCTCGACGCAGCGGTTCGCTGACGACGGCCCGGCTGGCCGGCGAGTACAACCGCGAGGTGTTCGCCGTGCCCGGGCGGATCGACTCGGAGTTCTCGCAGGGCACGAATGCACTGATCCGCGATCAGCACGCCAAGTTGGCGGGGTGTATCGACGACATCATCGACGAGTTGGGCGAGGTGGGCGATGCGCTCAAGGACGTGGTGCCCGAGGTGGACGTCGAGGATTCGCTGCTGGCCGCGGCGACGGCCCGATTGAACGAGGAGGAGCGGCAGATTCTCGAGGCCCTGGACCGGCAGGGCCAGTCGCTCGAGGCGATCGCCGACGGCACCGGCCAGCCGCCCGGCCGCGTGGCCTCGCTGCTGGTGACGCTGCAGCTCAAGGGCTTGGCCCGCCAACTGCCGGGCAACCAGTTCGTCCGGGCGGGGGGACGGCCATGACCCGGGTGTCGCACGACATGATGTGCGTCTACGTGTTCCGTCACCGCGAGCATGGGCCGGAGTTCCTGCTGCTCCGCCGGGCGGCGGGGGATTACATGGGGGGGACGTGGCAGCCGGTGTATGGCGGCATCCGCGAGGGCGAAACCGCCTGGCAGGCGGCCTTGCGGGAGATGCGGGAGGAGACCGGGCTGGTGCCGTCAAGGCTGTATCAGGCCAACAGCGTTGACAGCTTCTACACAGCGGGCAACGACACTGTCTATCACTGCCCGGTGTTCGCGGCCGAGGTGCCGGGCGACGCCGAGGTGGCGCTGAACGCCGAACACGACGAGTTCGACTGGGTGCACGTCGACGACGTGGCTGCCCAGTTGATCTGGCCCGGGCAGCGACGGGCGGTGGCCGAGATTGTACAAGAGATTATCCGCGGCGGCCCGGCCCAGCAGTTCCTGGAGATCCGCGTGTGATCGCGTGCGCGAGAAGGAGACGGCCTTCAGGACCCGCTTGGGGGGCGTGCATCCTTGCACGCCGCTGGGTTTGGGCCGTTCCAGGACGTCCCGTACAGACCTGAAAGGCGGGCAAGGATGCCCGCCCCCCAAGGTGAGCTGAAGGCGGCAAGGATGCCCGCCCCCCGAGGTGAGCTGAAGGCGGGCAAGGATGCCCGCCCCCCGCGGCGGGGACGCGGCGGGTGGGGGAACAACCCTTGGTTGGACAACAGGCGATGGTGGGCGCGATCCACAGAGCCGGTATGAGGTCGGACTTGCGGGCGGTGCATCGATGGGGGCCGGTGGCGGCGGTCTGGCTCTGTCTGGGCGCTGCCGTCGTCGCA
>JACQVT010000843.1 GCA_016209665.1 Planctomycetota bacterium
GTGTGGTTCACGGGGCTCAGCGGGAGCGGCAAGTCCACGGTCGCGCGGCGCGTGGAGGAGCTCCTGTTCGAGCGCGGCGTCCGCACCTACGTGCTCGACGGCGACAACGTCCGCTTCGGCCTCAACAAGGACCTCGGTTTCTCGCCCGCCGATCGCGAGGAGAACATCCGCCGCATCGGCGAGGTGGCCAAGCTGTTCGCCGACACCGGCGTCATCGCCCTGACCAGCTTCATCAGCCCCTACCGCAAGGACCGCGACCAGGTCCGCAAGATCCACGCCGACGCCGGCCTGACCTTCGTCGAGATCCTGGTGGACGTGCCCGTCGCCGTCTGCGAGACCCGCGACCCCAAGGGTCTCTACAAGAAGGCCCGGGCCGCCCTGGCCGAGGGCAAAGGCATGGGCTTCACCGGCGTCGACGACCCCTACGAGCCGCCCACCGCGCCCGAGATCGTGCTCCACAACGACAAGATCACGCCGCAGGAGGCCGCCGCCCAGGTGCTGGCGTACCTGGAGTCCAAGGGTCTGATCCCCCCGTTGACGAAGTGACCGCACGTGCGGGCAACTCCCGACGGCGCGATCCCGTTGAATGAAGCCCCGCTCCCGCGCCAGGCCGCCGGTGGGTGGCGAGTCCAGGTTCTTCTGCTGGGCAACGCCGAGCGCAAGACATCTTCAATGTCTGGTCTGCCGGCACCCGCAACGATTGCATTCATCCGTTTGATTCTGCTACTCTGGAATGCGTTCGGACGGTTCCCACGTCTGCATGTCCGGTCGCCATGAGAGGAGGGTTAAGATGCCACGCGTTATCGCTTGCTTGCTCGCGCTGACTGTCATCGCCTCGGTCAATCCATCCCTCAGCGGCGTGCCGCCCGGCGTGTCCTACCAGGGCAGGTTGACGGACTCATCGGGCAACCCCGTGGTCGACGGCGCCTACTCGCTTCGGTTCAGCCTGGTCGCGCAGGCGGCCGGCGGCGCGGCGTTCTGGTCGTCGCCCGTCCTGAGCGTCACGACCGGCAACGGTCTGTTCACCACGACGCTCGAGCCCCTCTCCGCGGCGGACCTGATAGGGAAGGACAACGTGTGGCTTGAGGCCCAGGTGGGCAGCCCGCCGGTGACGCTGTCTCCGCGAGTGAAGCTGACCTCTTCGCCGTTCGCGCTGCGGGCGGGGGATCTGGATATGCCGTTCTCGGGAACCAGCACCACGGCGACCCAGACGCTCCTCATCGGCAACACCGGCACGGGCAAGGCCGGGTATTTCCAGATCAGCAGCGCCGCCAACACCAATCCCGCGCTGTACGCCACGACCAACGGCACCGGTTATGCCCTCACCGCCGCGAGCACAGCGGGAAGTGGTGCCGTTCGCGCCACCACTTCCGGCGGGACCGGTACGGCAGTCAACGGCTACACTGACGGCAGCGGACCTGCCGGGTACTTTCAGATCGACAACGCCGCCAACAACAACCACGCGCTCATCGGCACGACCAATGGGGGCGGCAGTGCCGTCTACGCTTCCACCGGCGGAACGGGAAACGGCGTCTACGGCCGCACGACCAATAGCGGCGGCTATGGCGTGAGGGCCGCCAACACCGGCGGGGGAACCGCCCTCTACGCGACCTCGAACGGCGGTTCGGGTGAGGCGGTCTACGGCTACACCGACGGCACGGGAAGTGCCGGGGCCTTCCAGATCGACAACGCGGCGAACAGCACCCACGCCCTCATCGGCACGAGCATCGGGAGCGGCAGTGCGGTATACGCTTCCACCAGCGGAACGGGAAACGGCGTGTACGGCCGCACGACGAACAGCGCCGGTTATGGCGTCAGGGCCGCCAATACCGGCGGCGGCACCGCCCTTTACGCGACCTCGAATGGCGGTTCGGGCGAGGCGGTGAACGGCTACACGGACGGCACGGGGAACGCCGGATACTTCCAGACCGCCAACGCCGCCAACGGCAGTTCCACGCTGTACGCCGAGACGAACGGAACCGGCAGGGCCGTCAGGGGTCATGCCACCGGTAGTGCTTGGGCAGGCTATTTCACTGCCGCCGGCGGATCGGCGGGCAAGGGTGTATACATCTCCGTACCCGCCGGCAACGCCGGTCTGAACGTCGCCAGCGGCACCAAGAACGCCGTGGTGACCACCTCCAGCGGCGCACGGCTGATGTACACGGAGGAATCCGCCGAGGTGTGGTTCACCGACTACGGTTTCGGCAGACTGCAAGACGGTCGAGCGACGGTCGCCATCAATCGCACGTTCGCCGAGACCGTCGATCTCACTCAGCCTTACCATGTATTCATGCAGGTCAATGACCTCAACAGTACCGGAGTCGGTGTGGTGAACAAAACGCCGGCGAGCTTCGAGGTCGGAGAACTGCAAGGCGGCAAATCAGACGCGGAGTTCTCATACCGGATCGTGGCCAAGCGTCGGGGCTATGAGCAGGCACGGCTCGAACGGGCACCCTACGCGGACGACGACGAGAATCTCTATCCTCAGCGAGGCAGGCGAGAAGTACGGTGAACGCCCCAACGGGCATCGCCGCGAATCACAGCCGCAGACGGATGTGCAGGCGGGTCAGGCCCACTGTCGCGAGCAGCATCAGTACGGTGAACGTCACCGACCGGCCGATGCCGGCCATGCCGACGGCCAGGTAGTCGTCGAGCAGGTCGATGCCAAACATCCTGAGCACGCCGTGCA
>JACQVT010000844.1 GCA_016209665.1 Planctomycetota bacterium
GCGTTCTTGAGCGTCTGCTTGCGGACGTAGTCGGCCGGGATGCGGTTGCGGTGGGCATTGGTGATCTCGATGTAGTAGCCGAAGACCTGGTTGTAACCCACCTTGAGCGAGGGGATTCCCGACCGCTCGATCTCGCGGGCCTGGTAATCCGCGAGCCATTGTCGGCCGTCGGCGCCGATGCCGCGGAGGCGATCGAGTTCGGCGTCAAAACCGGGGGCGATGATGCCGCCTTCGTTTGTGACCGGGGGGGCGTCGGGGGCCAGCGACGATGTGAGATACCCGGCCAAGTCGTGCAGTCCGCACATCGCGTCGCGCCGCACGGTCAGGAACAACGACAGGGCGGGGGCAGCGCGAGCTGCGACCGTCAGGGAGCGGTCGGCCTCCGGGGCGATTACCGGCGCCACTCGCCGGGCGAGTTCGTCGAGTAGGGCGGCCACCTGCTCGACCGTCAGCAGGGTGCGCCCGAGGGCCACGAGGTCGCGGGGCGAGGCCCGGCCCACGCCCAGCCGCGCGGTGATCCGCTCGATGTCCGCCAGCAGCCGCAGTTCGCCCCGAATCTCGCCGAGCAGACGCACGTCGGCCAGCAGTTCGGTCACGGCGTCCTGCCGCTCGCGGATGCGGGCCGCGTCGCGGAGCGGTGCCGCCAGCCATCGCCGCAGGTAGCGCGCCCCCATGCTCGTACTCGAGCGGTCGACCGCGGCCAGCAGCGTGCCTTCCGCCGAGCCGCTGCGGAGGGTCCGCTCGATCTCCAGCGACCGCCACGTCGATTCGTCGATCGCGACGTAATCGCTCGGCTGGCGGAGGTGGATGCTGACGATGTGGGCCAGCGAGGATTTCTGCGTCTCGGCGAGGTAGTCGATGATCACCGCCGCGGCGCACAGCGAGGCGTCCATTTCCTCGAAGCCGAAGCCCCGCAGGGTCGCCACGCCGAAGTGGGAGTGCAGCCGCTGCTCGGCCTGGTGGGGCTCGAACTGGTGGGCCGGCCGGCGGCTGACCGCGGGGGCGCCGGCAACGCGACCGCCGCCCGTCAGTTGTTCGAGGATGCCGGCGAAAGGGTCGGCGGCGTCGATGCGGACCTCGGGCAGCAGGATTTCGGCCGGGGCCATCCGGGCCAGCTCGTCGAGCAGTTCCCGTTCGCCCAGCGTTTCGACCCCGAACGCCCCCGTGGAGAGTTCCACGAACGCCAGGCCCACCCCAGTCTTTCCGCGGCACAGGCACGCCAGGTAGTTGTCGGTCCCCTGGTCGAGCAGGGCGTCCTCGGTGAGCGTGCCGGGCGTGACGAAGCGGACGACCTCGCGGCGGACGACCCCCTTGGCCGCCTTGGGGTCCTCGACCTGCTCGCTGATGGCGACCTTGAAGCCGGCCCGCACCAGCTTGGTCAGATAGGACTCGAGGGCGTGGTAGGGGATGCCGGCCAGTGGGACCGGTTTGCCGTCGGGGCCCGCCCCGCGGCTGGTCAACGTGATGCCGAGCACGCGGGCGGCCGTCTCCGCGTCCTCGTAGAACGTCTCATAGAAATCACCCATGCGGAACAGCAGCAGGGCGTCCGGGGCGGCGGCCTTCTGCTCCACGTACTGCCGCATGGCCGGCGTGAGTCTTTCCGCCGGCATACGGGTCCTGCTGCTGGGCTCATGTTGCGTCATGGTGAATCGCGAGCACTTTACGACATCAGCGACCGAATCTCAACGAGGTGAGCGGAGCACACCACGGTGGCCCTTGACACGCGGCCGACGCGTCGCGTCGCGGCCGAGGGCCGGCGGCTTCGCCGCTGCCGCGAGTCAAGGGTGGCCTTGCCGTGAACGTCATCTTAGAATGGTCGCGGGCTTGGTCGGCCTACGGTTCCAGACGAAGTCACGCATATTCAGGCACGGCTCGGAGGCACCTCGCGAGCGCATGGGAACGGCCGCGCGCCGGCGGTCGCGCCTCGTTGGGGGCCCGTGCATTTTTCCGGCAGCGCCGAGGCGCGTTCCGGAGAGGAGGCTCAATGATGACGGCAGATTGGGTCTGGTCATGCGGCGCCTTGCTGGTGTCCACACTGCTGTGGGCTGCTTCGACCGTCGACGGGCAATGGCAGCAGGCACCGGCATTTCCGGATCAAACGCAGGGCCGTTTGTACGTGGCCGGCCTGAATCATCACGGCACGTTGTACGCGATCGGCGGCACGCCGTGGGGCAACGGCGCCGACATGGACGGGTTGGTGCACTACCTCAGTCCGGGCGTGTCGGCGTGGGCCTCCGCCTCCTTCCTGGGGGGCATGGGGCCGGTCGTTCATCAAGGCGTTGGAGTGGACAGCCTCGATCGGATCGTCGTATTCGGCGGCGTCGACAGCGAGAGCGGCGACCCCGGCCCCAACAAGGTCTACGACCCGATTGAGGGGCCGACTGCAAGTATTGCATCCCGCGGAGCGCTGGCGCCGGCTGACAATTTCGCGTTTTGCACCGACGATCAATCCCGGATTTACGCCCTGGGCGGCGGGCCGGGGCGGCTGGCCACCCTTGCCAACCCGAACCGTGCCTATGCGCAACGCTACGCCGGCGCCACGAGTACGTGGCAGCCGTTGGCGTCCATGGTCTCACCGGTCGCGGCGGCCGCGGCGGTGTACGACGGGCAGGGGCACATCCTTGTCCTCGGTGGCTTCAACACGCTGGCGACGGCACGTTCCAGCAACGTGGCCCGCTACGACGTCGCCGCCGACACATGGTCGGACACGGCCATCCCCGACCTGCCGGTTGGATTGACGCACCTGCGGGCGGTGCTGGGCGCGGACCAGCGAGTGTATGCCATCGGCGGCGTGGCTGGCCCGGTGGCCGCCGGTACCGTCCAGAACGCGGTCTACGTCCTGGACTTGAACTCGAACACTTGGTCGTCGGGTCCGGGGATGATCACGCCGCGGGAGACGTTCGCCGTGGCCCTGAGTGACGACCACTACATCTATGCGATGGGCGGCGATGACGGGGCGGGCGGGACGTGGAAGGTTGAGCGGCTGTACACGCCGCCGTGCCCGGCGTTCGCGGAGCCGCCGGCGTCGACCGAGGTCTGGCAGGGGCAGGCGGCAGTGCTGACCGCCGTCGTGTCGGGGGGCGTGCCAATGACCTACCGTTGGCGCAAGGACGGCAGCGACCTGACCGACGGCCCGGCCGCGGGTGGCGGCACCATCGTGGGGGCGACCACGACGACGTTGGTCATTCAACCGGCCGGGTTGGCGGACGCAGGTCAGTACGACCTCGTCGCGACGAATCCCTGCGGGACGACGACCGGCGATCCGGCCACATTGACGATTCGTATTCCGCCCGCGATCCCGACGAATTGGACGGTGACGAACCTGCACCCGGCCTGGGCTCTGTTCTCGCGGGCCGATTCCATATCGGGTGGACAGCAGGTCGGCTCGTGCGGCATGAACGTCGGCGGCTACAACAACCTCGATCAGCCGACGATCTGGTCGGGCACGGCATCGTCGGCGATCAATCTGACACCGTCGACCTCGGTCGGCGGTTACGCCTCGGCCACCACGGGCGATCGGCAGGCGGGCTGGTGGTGGTGGCCGTACTCATGCTATGTCAGCGGCCATTGGTACACCTGCTACTCCCGACAGGCGGCCGCGTGGTCGGGTTCGCCGGGCTCGCTCGTCAATCTTCAGGTGAGTGGCTGGGAGTACAGCCTGGCCGGCGATATGGACACCAACCAGATCGTGGGGACGGTCACGACGGACGACGAGTCGGGCAACTACTACTCCCGGGCCGTTGTGTGGTCGCTGCCATCGTACTCGGTCACGTGGCTGCATCCGGCCTCGGTGTCCAACAGCTTAGCCAACGCGGTGGCGGACGGGCACCAGTACGGCCAGATCCATACGCCCTATCCGGGGCCGCAGGTGCGGGCCGCGATGTGGTCGGGTTCCGCCGCCAGCTTCGTCGACATGCACCCGGCGGGGGCCTCCCGCAGTTGGATTTCCGGGGCGGGGGACGGCGAGCAGGTCGGATCGGCGGAGTTCGCCGGCCAAGTGCACGCGGGCCTGTGGACCGGTTCGGCGTTGGGGTTCCAGGACATCAATCCGTCGGGGGCCACGGGCAGCGACGCCCAGGATACGCTGGGTGGCCTCCAGGTGGGTTCTGCGAGCCTCGGCACCGGGACGCACGCCGGCGTCTGGGCGGGGACCGCGGCGAGCTTCTTCGATCTGCATCCGTTCGTGCCGGCGGGGTTCCTGTCCTCCTACGCCCGGGGCTTGGACATCGACGCGGCGGGGCACATCACGGTCGTCGGGGCCGGATACAACGCGACCACCGGCCGAGAGGAGGCCCTCCTGTGGCGATACGAGCCGCACGTGCCGTCCGACCTGAACCACGACGCCCACGTCGACGCGGCCGACTTGGATATCCTGATCGCCTGCGGGACGGGGCCGGCGGTGCCCTACGACCCGATGCATCTGCCCGACGGCTGTAGGCTCGTGCCGATAGATGACGGGACGATCCCCGCCGATTTCGACCGCGATCGCGACGTCGATCAGAACGATTTCGCGGCGTACCAACGATGCTACAGCGGGTCCCTCGCGGCGCCGGATCCGGGCTGCGCCGGGTAGGGGGACAGTGTCAGGCCGCCGGCGGCGCGGGTCATCCCTTGATCCCGGTGGTGGCGATGCCGCGGATGAACGTCCGTTGGGTGAAGAAGAACAGGACGATGATGGGCAGGCAGACGAGCGTGCTGGCGGCCATGAGGCTGGTCCAGTCGACGCCACCCTGCTGCGACTGGTAGGACTGCAAGCCGAGCGACAGCGTGTAGGTCTCGCGGCGAGTCAGATAAACCAGCGGCCCGAGAAAGTCGTTCCAGGCGTACAGGAAGTGGAACAACGCCACGACGGCCAGGGCCGGCCTGCTCAACGGCAGGATGATCCGCCAGAAGATGGCGAACTCGCTGCAGCCGTCGATGCGGGCGGCCTCGGACAGCTCGCGAGGGATCGTCAGGAAGAACTGCCGCAGCAGGAAGATGTTGAACCCCGTCCCCAGCGCCGGCGGCACCCACAACGGCAGCAGCGTACCCACCCAGCCCAGATGCTTGAACAGGGCATACGTCGGCACCATCAACACGGGGAACGGCACCATCATCGTGGCCAGCGTCACCGCGAACAGCACGCCGCGGCCGCGCCAGGGGATCTTGGCGAGGCTGTAGGCGGCCAGGGCCGAGCTGATGACCGTGCCGAGCACCCCCAGACCGCAGACGATCAGCGAGTTGCGCAGATAGATGAAGAACACGGGAACCCGCCGCGGACCGAGGAACGGAATCCAGACGTCGGCCATGCCCATCCTGCGGATGGCCAGGGGGTAGTTCTCCCAGAACAGCCGCGTTTCGGCGTGGATCTGTTCGGGCGGCAGCAGGTCCCATTCGGCCGGGGCGTCGATCTCTTCGGTGTTCAGCCGCTGCTTGACGTAGTACCAGCCGGGCTCGGCTCGGTGCAGCAGCCGGGCCTGCAACCACTGGGTTTCACCGGCGACGACCATGCGGGCCTTGCCGTCCCGGTAGTCGTCCGGGCCGACGATGCGCTTCGTGCCGGCTTGGAGTCCCTCCTCGAGGACCACGACCAGCGCCGGCGCGGCCAGCGGCTCGTTCTCGCGGACGACCGGCTGTTCGCGGCCGCCCAGCCGGGCGTAGTAGTCTCGCGGCACCCACCGCGGCGGCAGGGTGTTCGTCTGCTCGATCGGCTTGAGCGACGTGCTCAGCATCCAGAGGAACGGGAATACGAACGCGGCACTGCCGGCCAGCAGGAGCACGTAGACGAGAAACCGGCCATAGGCGGTGCGGGGTTCCATGAGTCAAGTGAGAAGTGAGAAGTGA
>JACQVT010000845.1 GCA_016209665.1 Planctomycetota bacterium
CGAGAACCTGCGTCTCGGCGGCTACCTGATCAGGGACCGCGCCGTCGTGAAACAGCGCCTGGCAGACGTCTTCCGGCGATTCCCGGATCTCGAGGCCAAGCGGGCCGTGCCAGCCGGACTGCTAAGCGGCGGCCAGCTCCGGATGCTGGAGATCGGTCGCTTCCTGATGACGGATCCCCGTCTCGTCGTGCTGGACGAACCGTCGATCGGGCTCGCGCCTCTCCTGGTCGACTTCGTCTACGCCCAGATCGGGGAGCTGCGCGGGGAAGATCGCACGTTCCTCATCGTGGAGCAGAACGTCCGCAAGCTCCTGAGTCTCGCGGACTACGTGTATGCGCTGGAGACCGGCCGCAATCGCTATCGCGGGACGCCACAGCGACTCGTCGAGGAGGGGCACCTCGCGGGGCTGTACCTGGGCCTGCCCGGCCTGGGCCGGGTCGGTGCGAGCAGCCCATGACCCACGTTCTCGAGTTCGTCCTGGCTGGCGTGGCCGTAGGTGCTCTCTACGCCCTCATGGCCGTGGGCCTGAACCTCGTGTTCGGCGTCATGCGGTTCATCAACGTCGCGCATGGCGACCTGCTGACGCTGGGAGCGTATGCGTCGATCCTGTGGGTCGCGTGGATGGCGCCCGAGCCGGTTGGCGCCCTCCTCGCCGCGGTGGCCGTGGGGCTGGTGGCGGGCGCGGCCATGGAACGCGGCTTGATCGCGCGGTTCGCCGAGGCTGGCCGTGTCAACGAGCAACGCGCGCTCGTCCTGACCCTGGGGCTGTCGATGGTGCTCAGCAACCTGATGCTGGCTGCGTTCGGCGCCGAGTACCGGTCGGGGCTGGGGGTCCTGCGCGGGGTGAACGTCCACCTCGGCGACCTGACTGTGGAAGGCCAACGGCTGCTCGCGCTCGGCGGGAGCGTGGCCCTGTCCGTCCTGCTGATGGTGTTCCTGCGCTACACCCGGCTCGGGCTGGCGATGCGCGCCACCGCGCAGAACCCCGACGCGGCGCTCGCCAGCGGCATCGACGTACGGCGCGTACACACCATCGCGGTCGCCGTCGGTACGGCCCTGGCCGCGGCGTCCGGGTCCCTGATCGCCCCCATCACCTACGTGTCCCCGACGATGGGCTTCCCGCTGGCGATCAAGTCGTTCATCGTCGTCATCGTCGGCGGGCTCGGCAATGTCTGGGGGGCGATGATCGCCGGCTACCTGCTCGGGGTCGGGGAGTCTCTGGCGGTCCTCGGCCTGCCCAGCGGCTACGACGCCCTGATCGGTCCCGTCCTCATGGTCATCGTCCTGGTCTGGCGCCCGTCCGGCCTGTTCGGCCGAAAGACGGACCGCGCATGAGATCCCCGAGCCTTCGGACCTCGCCTCTGGGCCCGGGCCCGGCCGTCGTCCTGCTCGCGGTCGGCATCGCCGCGCTCGGCTTCCCCTGGGTCGCCGCGAACCCGTACGTCGTCCATGTGGCCAACATCGGCCTGATCTTCGCCATCCTGGCCGCGAGCTGGGACCTGCTCTACGGGTATGCGGGCCTGCTGAGCTTCGGCCACTCGGGGTTCTTCGGCGTGGGTGCGTACACATCCGCGCTGCTGTCCGTGTGGTTCGGCGTGTCGCCCTGGATTGGTCTCTTCCTCGGTGGAGTGGCGGCTGCGCTGTTCGGCGCCCTGGTGGGGGTTCCGTCCCTGCGCCTGCGAGGGACCTATCTGGCGCTCACCACGCTGGCCTTCGCCGAGGTGGCTCGCATCGTGGTGACGAACTGGCAGGACGTCACCCGCGGGACCCTCGGGCTGTCCGGACAGCTGCCGTACCCGGGCATACCGCTGAACCGCACCGCCTACTACTACCTGATCCTCGGCTTGGCCTGCGCGTGCGTGGGCTTCATGTACTGGCTTGGCGCCCGCACGCGCGTCGGCCTGGTGTTCCGGACGATCCGTTCCGACGAGGTCCGGGCACAGGCACTGGGGATCGACATCGTGCGGTTCAAGATCCTGGCGTTCTGCACCAGCGCCTTCTTTGCGGGCATAGCCGGCGCATTCTACGCGCACTACGTTCGGGTGATCGCGCCAGGTGAGCTGGGGCCGACGATCACCGTTCTCACGGTCGCCATGGCGACCATCGGCGGGATCGGGACGATCGTCGGACCGGCCCTTGCGGCGGTCGTGATCCATGTGATCTACGAGCAGCTGCGCGGCGTGGGCGTAGTCTACAAC
>JACQVT010000862.1 GCA_016209665.1 Planctomycetota bacterium
CCGACCACCCGGCGCGGGCCGCCGCGGACCGTCAGGCCAGCTTGCCGTTGGTGTGGGTGGCGCGCAGCAGGTGGGCAGCGACGATGCTGCGCAGGTCCTGGCTGCGCCGCGACGCCTCCATGAGCCGCCGGAGCACCACCGAGCTCGGCTCCTCCGGTGGCAGCCGGTAGCTCGGGCCGGCGCCGTTGCGGCTCGCCAGCTCCTGGAGCACGCCCGCGTCCGCCAGCTCGAGCATCACTCGCTGGACGTCCGTGACCGGCTTGTGGAGCTGCCGGGCAATCTCGTCGGTCCCGATCGGTTGGCCCTCATGCTCGGCCAGGTAGTGGAGCACGTCCCACGTGAGCGGCGACGTGACGTGGCACTTGACGAATGCCAGCATCGCCGGATCCACAACCGAACCGGGCCCTCCCCCCGCGTAGGCCTCGTAGACGCTCTTCTGCATGTATGTCCCTCACAACGTCGTGAGTGCTTGAACCCCCGGACACTGTCCTCGTCGACAGCTTCACCAGTCTAGCGCAATCATCGGCCGATGCAACGCCAACCTGAGCCAGAGCCAGAGGTCGTGTCCGCGGCTTCACTGGCAGGTCGCATGCCATGCCGACCGCCGCGCCGGCATGCCCGCCCCTACGGTGACGGGCTCGGGATGGGCGTGGCGGCGGATTCGGGCGTCGACGTGGGCGAAGGCCGCGGAGTGGGCGTCGGCGGCTCCTTGGGACTCTTCACCAGCCGCTCCAGGTCCGACGCGAACGCGGCCGGCAGGACGAAGACGTCGTCGGAGTCGGCCCTCTTCGCGTAGCTGCCGGTGCCGACGGGAGTCTTGTCCCCGATCTGGAGGGCGTAGCGGGTGCCGTCGTCCAGCTCAGCGGTGGCTTCTGAGCGCGGCTCGGCCAGGCCGAACTGCTGCAGGTCCCCGCCGGGGTCGCCGACGCGCTTGGTGCCCTTGAGCTGGCTCATGCGGATCAGCAGGCTGCTGAGGGTCAGGCGGTCGGCGGGCTCGCCGCTGTCGGCGATCTTCCACTCGACCTCGCCGGCCTTCTCGATCCGCACCGTCGTATCGGCGACGCGCCCGACGAACGCGGCAACCTGGCGGTCGTCGAACTGGAAGATCGTCAGCTCCTGGTCCTTCTCGCCCTCCTTCGTCTGCGGCTGACCGACGTTGAAGCGGTCCAGGCCGACCACGATCCCGGTCAGCACGACCAGCACACCGAGCACGGCAAGCGTCACGCGGAAGTTCATGGTTCAGATCTGCTACCCGCGAGGTTGGAACGCCAGCAGTGCGGCGGTCGTCGCACCGCTGGCCCGGAGAGATCGGCGCACTGCGTCTAGCGGCGCGTCCACCAGATAGCCGCGCCGGCCACCAGCACGGCCAGCGGCAGGAACAGCATGCTCGAATAGACGACGAGGTTGAGCTGGGGTCCGGTCAGCAGCATGGTGCGGACGTCGCTGGGCCGCGGACGGATGCTGACGAGGTTCTCCTCCTCGGCCAGCCAGTTCAACGCGTTCAGGACCAGGTCCTGGTTCCCCGACGCGATGCCGAGGTACTGGTTCTCGACCAGCCGCGCCGTACCGAGCAGGAAGACGCGCGTCCGTCCGGTGCCGCCGTCGGACGGCGCCGCGGCGTCAGTCGCGAGACTCTGCTCGATTGCCACCGCCACCGATAGCGGGCCCCTGGGGTCGGCGTCGTCCTGCCGAAGCTGCTGGGGGTTCCGCATCTGCTCCGCGTCCGTCTCGGCCCAGCTGCGGTCGGTGGTCTGGGCCACGGGGACGATAGAGGCGCCGCCAGGCGGCTCGTTCGGGACCGTGATGCTGGTAGCCGCCGGGTAGAAGGTGCCCAGGTCCAGCTCGCGGGTGATGGCGTGGGCGCCGTACGTGTCCACCACGGGCACCCGGGCGTCGCCGAGGAACGCCCTGGCGGGCTCGACGACCATGTAGTTCGAGAACTGCACGTCCCAGCGGCTGAACAGGTCGTTGAGGTCGGCCTTGCTCTGCGGGTCCATGAGCACCATCAGGCTGCCGCCCCGGTCGAGGTAGGCGTTCAGAGCGTCCTTCTCCTCGGGCAGGAACGGGTTGGCCGGTCCGGCAACCACCACGGCTGCGGCGTCGTCGGGCACTGCGCGGGTGGTCGCCAGGTTGAGCGTGTCCGCCTTGAAGTTGTCGCGGTCGAGCGCCTCCTTGAAC
>JACQVT010000863.1 GCA_016209665.1 Planctomycetota bacterium
CGCCCCGGCCTCGAAGAAGTTGCCCCGCGGCTGGGAATAGCCGGTGCTGATGTCGAAGCCGTAACCACGCCCGCCGGAGGCGTCGGCCAGGCAGCGCTGGCGGATCATCTCGCGGACGGTGGCGTCGGCCAGCACGCGCTTGCCGTCGAGCGTCCCGAAGTTCAGGATCATCCGGCACCAGCGGGCCAGGTCGTCGACGGTACTGAACAGCCCGGCATGGCCGGCCACGCCGCCCAGAGCATACGCCCGCGGGTCGTGCACCTCGCCGACGATCCACTGGCCGTTGCGCATCTCCGTCGGCGCGCAGCGCGGCTTGAGGTCCTCGGGCGGCTTGTAGGTGGTGTCCTTCATGCCCAGCGGCTGGAAGATCTCCTCGCGGGCGAACTGATCGAGCGGCCGGCCGTCAACCGCCCGCACGAGTTCGCCGAGCACGATGTAGCCCACGTCGGAGTAGTCGAAGTCCGTGCCCGGCTGGAATCGGGGCTCCAGGGCCATGATCCGTTCCAGCGCCCTGACCGGGCCGTCCTTGTAGTCCGCCAGCGGGTTGTCCGGCACGAGGCCGCTGCGGTGCAGCAGCAGTTGCTCGACCGTGATGCGGTCCTTGCCGCCCGTCCCGAACGCCGGCAGGTACTCCGCGACGCGGTCGCTGAGCAGGAGCTGGCCTCGCTCGGCGAGCAACATGACCGAGGTCGCGCAGCCGACGACCTTGGACAGCGAGGCCAGGTCGAACACCGTGTCGGCGGTCATCGGCACCTTGGCCGGCTGGACCGCCCGGTCGCCGTAGGCCTTGCGATAGACGATCTCGTCGTTCCGCCCGACCAGCAGCACCGCTCCCGGCAGCCGGCCCTGTGCGACGGCGGCGTCGATCGCCCGGTCGGCCCAGACCATCCGCGACCGATCGAACGTTTCCGCCCGGACCGCGGACGATCCGGCGATCGCCACCAAGCCGACCGCTCCCATCGATAATCGGCGCTGCACTGTCGTCCTCACCGTTGCGACCACCTTTCAGGAGGTAATTGGCTCCACCCATGTCGTCGGGGCACTATTCTACGGCCGCCTGATCCCGAGGCAATCTGCGTGCTCACTGGAGGGACAAAGCCGGTTTCCGGCACTGCCAAACGTCGTGGAGCGGTACTATGATCGTGACGGACCAGATCGTCCCGACTCACGCAGGCAGGTACCATGAACTGGCGAGCGATCTTCGAGACGGGCCTGAAGTACGAGGCGTTCCTCGAGGCACACGGCACGGACGTCCACCGCGACCGTTGGCGGGCGGTGTACGAGTCGGCGGCTCTGACCGAAGCGCAGCGGAGCCTGCTGGCCGGGTTCACGCGGCAGATGAACGTTCTGTGTCTGTCCGGGGCGTGGTGCGGCGACTGCGTCAACCAGTGCCCGATCATGCAGCGGATCGCCGAGGCCGGCCCGCGGATCGACCTGCGGTTCATCGACCGCGACGTGAATCCCGACCTGCGGTCCGAGCTGGCGATCAACGGTGGCCAGCGCGTGCCCGTCGTGGTGTTCCTGGCCGAGGATTTCCTCGAGTGCGGGCGCTACGGCGACCGCACGCTCGGCACCTACCGCCGGATGGCCGCCGCCCAACTGGGCCCCGCCTGCCCCACCGGCGTCAGCCCGGCCGACCGGACGGCGACCCAGCTCGTCACGCAGGAATGGCTCGACGAGTTCGAGCGCATCCAACTCATGCTGCGACTCTCCGCCCGCCTGCGGCAGCTACATGGGGATTGAAAAGGCGGCGTGCGGCCTGCGGCTTGGAGGGCGGGCATCCCTGCCCGCCTTCTTGTCTCTCGCTGCGTCACCGCATCTTCGCGTCTCCCTGTCCCCGCGTCTCGATCCGTCTTCATCCATCCTCATGTCTCATCCATTCTCATCCCCCTGCTGGCGCCTACGCCATGTCCCCCCATTCGCTGCGCCGGCGGGTCTTCCATTCGCCTTGCGTGAAGTCGGGGTACTCCTGCGGGGCGCCGCCGGCCTCGATCGAGCGTTTGGACAGCTCGATCAGTACGCTCCAGGTGACCGCGTCGTACACGTCGATGCCAGGCGTGCGGTCGCGGGTCATGCAGTCGAAGAAGTGCCGCAGCGTGAAGAAGTCGCCGCCGCCGTGGCCCGCCTTGCCGGCCTGCTCATGCTGTTGCCGCCACCAGGGGTGCTCGTTCTTGAAGAAGCAGTAGTTCTCGGCCAGGAAGTATCAGACA
>JACQVT010000864.1 GCA_016209665.1 Planctomycetota bacterium
GCGTGGAAGGCGACGAGCTTGCCGGCGTGTTGGATGTCCATGCCGATGAGGATGGTGACGACCTCGTAGTGGAAGGTCAGCAGCCAGGCGAGGGCGACGGTGATCGGGCTGTTCACCAACCGCACGGCGGCGAGGCGGCGATAAAGGGGCGTGCCGGCGGTCCGCTGCCGCTTCCAATAGTGCGTCCAGATCCGCAGGACCGCCAGACCCACGCCCTGGGCCGTTCCCCAGATTACGTAACACCATCGGTTGCTGTGCCACAGCCCGCACAGAAAGAACGTCAGCGTGAAGGCCCAGAAGAAGTGCCAGCGTCGACGGACCAGCGGCGTGAAGATGTAGTCCCGCAGCCACGAGCCGAGCGTCATGTGCCAGCGCTGCCAGAACTCGCCGATGTTCACCGCGATCCAGGGGTAGTTGAAGTTCTCGGGGACGACAAAGCCCATGGCCCGGCCGATGCCGACACCCAGTTCCACGTAGCCGCTGAACCACAGGAACGCGCACATCGGGGCCAGGTAGACGCCGAGGATGAACCGCGTCGGGGACCATTGACCGGGGTCGCCGAACAACACGTCGAGCGGGAAGTTGGGTTTGTCGAGGAGTGCTCCGAGGACGCCCAGCCGGACGAGGCCGCTGACGATGCGGCCGACGGCGCGGCCGAGCTGGCGATGGGCGGCCAGGTCGCCCCGCAACTGCTCGCTGAATTCATCATAGCGATACATCGGCCCCATCCGCAGCGACGGGGCGAACAGGATGTAGGCCAGCCATTCGGACAGGTAGGGAGGAGCGAGTTTCCTGCGGCTCAGGTCGTTCAGGACGTGCAGCGTCTTGAGGAACATGTACGCGATGCCGGCCCAGTGGACGTAGAAGAACAGCGGCTCGCTCACCGGGGGCAGCCAACCGGGTTGGGGGTGGAGGATGATCGCGGCGTAGCTACCGACGAGCAGCGTGGCGCCCAGCGCGTAGCCGCGGTCGTTGCCCAGCGCGCGGATGAGCGCGAACCCGGCCAAGGCGAGGACGGCCAGCATGACCGCGAACGCCGGCCCCACGGTGACCACGGTGAGGAGCAGGCTGGTGGCGGCGAGGTAGTGCGCCCGCCAGCGCGTGGGCATGAGCCAGAAGGGCGGGACGAACGCCAGGTAGAACAGTACACCGACGGGACCCCGAGGCACGTCGAACCCGCCCTGGATGCTGTGAAACCAGCCGTCCGGGCGAATGGCGAACTCGATGACGGTGTCGGCCAGGATCACTCGTTGCGTTCCCCTTGGTGCGCGTACACAAACCCCGCGGCTCGTCAACCAGGGCCTGAAGAGCCCTGGCAACCACCGTGCGCCCTGCCGGGCGATGACCGGACACTACCCTCCGCTCGGCACCCAGGACCATTGCCACGCCCGTCGGTTCCTGCGTGCGTCGGGCGAGATTGCCCGCGCGTGGGGCCCCGTTATAATCGCGAACCGCGGCGTGAACGCAAGTCCGGGCGTCCGCGCGACACTCAGTGGGTGTGGCAGAGTATTGTGGCGGTCGTGTGGCCCAGCGGTCGTGTGGCCCAGCCGCCCTCGGCTGGGTCCGCGGGACTCAGAACGAACAGTCGAAGGCGACTGTGCCACAACTTATTGCCACGCCCCACTCAGTCCGGGCGTCAGTCGAGGACAGCGTGATGATGCATACCGTGTGTCTGGTGCCGGGAGATGGGATCGGCCCCGAGGTGACGACAGCGGCGCGGGCGGTGATTGACGCCTCCGGGGCCGACATCGAATGGGTGCCGCTGCCCGCCGGAGCGA
Source organism: Planctomycetota bacterium (assembly GCA_016209665.1). Lineage (GTDB taxonomy): Bacteria > Planctomycetota > Phycisphaerae > UBA1845 > PWPN01 > JACQVT01. Next base: position 1,779 of record JACQVT010000864.1, read on the forward strand.
CGGCCGAGCAACTGCTGGGTCGGACGCTCCCCGAGCGAACGCTGACCGCGATCACGGCCCACGGCGTGGCCCTCAAGGGGCCGATCACCACGCCCATCGGCGGAGGGTTCGAGAGCGTCAACGTGCGGCTGCGCAAGAAGCTGAACCTGTACGCCGCCGTCCGGCCGGTGCGGAGCCTGCCCGGCATCGAGTCGCGGTTCAGCAACGTGGACCTGGTGATCATCCGGGAGAACACCGAGGGGCTGTACAGCGGCCTGGAGAACGAGGTGGTCGACGGCGTGATGCAGAGCCTCAAGATCGTGACCGCCGCCGCCTCGAAGCGGATCGCGAAGTTCGCGTTCGATTACGCCGTCGCCCGCGGCCGCAAGAAGGTCACCTGCTTCCACAAGGCCAACATCATGAAGAAGACCGACGGGCTGTTCCTGGAGTGCGCCCGGCGGATGTACCAGTCCTACGCGGACCGCGTGCAGTACGAGGAGATGATCATCGACAACGGCTGTATGCAACTGGTCCGCGACCCATCCCAGTTCGACATGCTGCTGCTGGAGAACCTGTACGGCGACATCGTGAGCGACCTGGCGGCCGGGCTGGTGGGCGGACTCGGCGTGGTTCCGGGGGCCAATTTCGGCGACGACTGCGCGGTGTTCGAGCCGGTACACGGGTCGGCTCCGAACATCGCCCGCAAGGGGCTGGCCAACCCGCTGGCCTGCATCATGAGCGGCGTCATGATGCTGAACCACCTGGGGGCGACCGAGAAGGCGAGCCGCATCCGCAACGCCTACGATAGTGTGCTCGGCGAGCGTGACCTTTCGCTGCTGACGCCGGACATCGGTGGCCGCGGGACGACCCAGTCGTTCGCCGACGCCATCATCCGGGCCATGAAATAGATGGGCGGTTCCATGCACAAGCTGGTCGTGGGCACGCGGGGTTCGCTGCTGGCCCGGACGCAGACGCAGTGGGTGGTCGATCGGCTGATCGCGGCCAACCCGGGCCTGGAGGTGGTCACGCGCCTCATCACCACCGCGGGCGACCGGCAGCAGGAGCGGCCGCTGCCGGAGATCGGCGGCAAGGGCCTGTTCACCGAGGAGTTGGAGCGGGCCCTGCTCGACGGCTCGATCGATCTGGCCGTCCACTCGACGAAGGACCTGCCCACCATGCTGAAGTCCGGCCTGGAGGTGCTGGCGTACCCGCCGCGCGAGGACCCGCGGGATGCCTGGGTCGCGGCCCAGGCCGGGCGGTTCGAGGATACCCCGCAGGGCAGCGTGGTGGGGACGACGAGTCTGCGGCGGCAGGCCCAACTGCTGATGCGGCGGCCGGACATCAGGTTCGTCGGCCTGCGGGGCAACGTCGATACGCGAATCCGCAAGGTGCATCGCGGCGATTGCGCGGGGGCCGTGCTGGCGATGTCGGGGCTCAAGCGGGCTGGCCTGGAGCAACACGCGACGCATCCGTTCGAGCCGGCCGAGATGCTGCCGGCGCCGGGTCAAGGGGCACTGGCGATCGAGGGGCGAGTCGACGACGAACGGCTGGCGGCGTGCCTGCGGCCGATCCACGATGTGGCGACGGCGTCGGCGGTGGACTGCGAGCGGGCGATCCTGGCCCGGCTCGACGCGGGTTGCCGAGCCCCGGTGGCGATCTACGCGACCGTGACGGGCGGCACGCTGGCCTGCGAGGCGCTGGTGATCAGTCCGGACGGCCGGCGACACGTGCGGTGCGAGGCCGACGGTCCGGCGGCGGAGGTTGACCGCATCGTGCAGCAGATCGTGGGTCATCTGAAAGCGGCGGGGGCGGACGCCATCATCAACGCTTGTCGGCAGTCGGGGCAGGGGCTTGACTGATCCTCCGAATCGATTGACGCGGTTTCTCGTCCAGCGCCGCATCATTGTTGTTTCGGCCATCATTCGGGGGGGCTTCTGGCGTCCGGTCACGGTTTTGACCCATTGGCTCGACTATGGCCTCTGGCCGGAGCGGCCCGCGCTGATGCACCTGCACAGCGTCCTGTGGTTCGGCGCCCTCGCGGCGGCCGTGAGCTGTTTCTACCGGAGGATCATGGGACCGACGTGGGTTGCCGGTCCGGCCGCCGTGCTCTACGTCGTCGACGACGCGCGGGGTCTGCCGGTGGGATGGCTGGCCAACCGCAACGCCGTGGTGGCGGCCTTTTTCGGGCTGGTCACGTTGCTCCTGCATGACCGTTGGCGGCGGGGGAGCCGGTCGGCGGCGGTCATGGCTCCGGTGGCACTCGCGGTGAGTCTGCTGTCGGCCGAGGCGGGACTCGGCACAACCGCCTACCTGTTCGCATATGCGGCGCTTCGCGAGGAGGGGAACTGGCGGCGGCGTCTGTTGAGCGTGGCGCCCTATGCCGTCGTGAGAGCATCCCGAACGCAGCGAGGCACGGACCGCGGTCACTCGCGCACGGGCGGCAGGCCGAGGCTCCTGGCCGCCTCGACCATCTTGGCCCGCAGGGCCTCGATGCCCTGCGGGATGATGCGGGTGTCGGCCAGCACGGACATGAAGTTCACGTCCCCGTCCCAGCGGGGCACGATGTGCACGTGCAGGTGGCCGGGCAGGCCCGCCCCGGCGCACTTTCCGAAGTTCATGCCGACGTTCGATCCCTGGCAGCCGGTCGCGGCGCGAAGCAACCGCTGGACGTCGCGGACGACGCGAATCATCTCGTCGAGCGTCGGGTCATCGAGTTCCTCGAGTTCCGCCTGGTGAGCCATCGGGGCGATGAGCAGGTGACCATTGGCATAGGGGAACCGGTTGAACAGCGTCAGGCAGCGGTCGGTCCGCCAGATGACGAGGTTGGCCCGATCGTCCTCGGGCGCGGCGGCGTATCGGCACAGGAAGCATCCGCGATCGTCGTCGCCGGTGAGGGTCTCGACGTACTCCATCCGCCAAGGGGCCCAGAGGTTTTTATTGACTTCGCCCATCGCGATCGTCGGGCGAGTCTACCGTGCCGCGCGAGGCCGGGCAAGCGTTTGCACTTGCGGGTGATTGTGTTAGACTCCGCGACGTTATGGTTGGAACAACTCCTGCACGACAACGCGTGTCGGTCGGCATGGGCGGGCCCCGGTCCGCGAGGCCGATCGTCGCCGTGCTGCTTGTCGCCGGCGGGCTGGTATTCGCCGGGTGCACCGATGATGAAGAAAAGCCGCCGGCCGCCGAGGTCAGGACCGTCGAGGCTTACGGGGTGACGCTGGGGCCCGAGGCGACGCCGCAAGAGGTGGTCTACGTGCTGCTGCGGTCGATCGCCGACGACTACGAGGCCGCGAAGGCCAAGGATGCCAAGGCTGCCCGCAGCGCCCAGGAGCTGACGTTCTCGCTCGCCGCTCCGAAGATCATGGAGGAGCGGCTGGTGGGGGCGGTCAATCAGTTGAATGACTTGCACAAGAAGAGCCTGGGCGACGAGCGCGACGCCCGGTTGTTCAAGACCGCCCGCTACTGGGCGCCGATCGTCGGCCACTACCGGGCCAGCTTTCAGGACATCGATCTAGCGACGCTGACGCGCGATTCCTGGGTGGCCATGGCCGCGGACGGCCGGACGGCCGAGTTCTTCCACCCGGTCGCCCACGACCGATCGCAGACGGACCCCGCCAAGGCCGAGACCGCCACCCTCAAGATCGAGTTGAACCGCGAGTCGGCACAGGCGGGCGGACCGGAGTACTGGCGGGTCTCACGGGTTCGATTTCTGGGTCGCCAGTTCCCGGCCCCCTCGGCGGCGGTGCTGGTCTCGGCCTATGGCCTGATGCTCGATGAGTCCGCGACGCCCGAACAGGTGGCGTCGGTGTTGGTGCGGTCGCTGGCGGAAATGGCCGGCGCCGAGAAGGCGGGGAAGAAGGACGTCTGGGCCTCGAGCCTGTAC
>JACQVT010000866.1 GCA_016209665.1 Planctomycetota bacterium
ATACCGTGCAGCGGTCGAGCACAACCGCGCCGTTCACCGCGTGGACGGCTCCTCCCTGTCCTATGAAGACGTCAATGTTCGTGGCGGTGTTGCCGCTGAAGACCGAATCGCTGACCGCGCAGGTGCCGCCCTCGACGCGAAGTCCGCCGCCCGAGCGTCGGCCCTCGTTGCCGTAGAACCGGCATTTCTCGAACTCGACGGTGCTGTCGAACGTGGCCCCGCCGCCGCCGCGGAGGCCGTAGTTCCGAATGAACAGGCAGTTGGCGACGTTCGCGGTGGCGTTGCGGACGCGGATGCCGCCGCCGCCGTCGTAGGCGGTACCGCCGGTCACGGTGAACCCGTCAAGCAGCGGCGGATCGGTCGTGTCGCTCACGTCGACCACGTGATGCACGTTGTCGATGCCGGTGGCCGACCACCAATCGGCGGCCGTCGAGTCGTCGCCGGCCAGATCGCCGCTGAGGACCGTGCCGTTCGTGAGCGGGTCGGCGTTGCGCTGCTCCCGCGTGACCTCGCTGCCGACAAAGCCGCCATAAACGCGGATACCGTCGAACAGCGAGAACGACGCCTCGCGGGCCGGCGCGGACTGCGGAGGTCGATCGGGCCGGTACGTGCCCGCCGCAACCCAGATCTCGCGGGTGGTACCGCCCGAGCCGCGGGCGGCCGTGAGGGCGTCCTGCAAGCTGGACAGGGCGGTGGCCCAGGTGGCCCCGTCGCCGGCTGGGGCGGCCTGGGCGTTGACGTACAGGACGGGGGGTTCGCACGCATCACCCGTGCCATCGAGGTCGGCGTCTTCCTGGCCGGGATTGGGCACGGCCGGGCAGTTGTCGCACGCGTCGCCGATACCGTCCTCGTCCGCGTCGGCCTGCGCAGGGTCGGCGACGATGGGACACTTGTCGAGCGGGTCGTCGATTCCGTCGTTGTCGTCGTCGCTGTCGCAGACGTCACCCACGCCGTCGCCGTCCGTGTCCCGTTGGTCGGCATTGGCAAGCTGCGGACAGTTGTCGCAGTCGTCGGGAATGCCGTCACCATCGGCGTCCGGGTCGTCGGCATCCGCCACGCCGTTGTGATTGCAGTCGTGGATCGAGCCGAACTCGTAGGCCCCGATGTCGACCGTGTCGTCGAACAACCGCGGAGCCCCATCCAGGTCGGTATCAGCCGGCTCGCCGAGTGCGTCGTTCGTGCCGGCATTGATGCAGGCCGACCCGGCCGACAGGCGGTAGTCCCCGCCGGGGGCGTCCGCGAACGCAGGGTCCGTCTCCAGGTTGCCGGAGCCCCAATCGAGGATGGAGCCGGCCGAGACTTCGACGGCGGCGGCGCCGCCCTGGACCGTGCAGTACCGGACCGCGGCCGAGGACGGGGCCGTATCGTCTTGCAGCGAGATTTGCCCGCCGTTGTTGGCGTTGTTGCCCCAGAGGATGGTGTTGATCAGCTCCGGGCCGCTGCCGGCCAGGCTGAAGACAGCCCCGCCCTGCTGGGCACTGTTACCCGCGATGGTGCAGTTCACGATCGACGGCCGGCCGGCGCCGCGAGCGGCGATCGCGCCGCCGCGGGCCGCCGAGTTTCCAACGATCAGGCAGTTGGCGACCGTGGGGCTGGCGTCGAAGCACGCGACGGCCCCGCCGTCCCTCGGCGCGGTGTTGCCTCGAATAATGCAGTGCGTGATGGTCGGACTGGCGCCGGTGCAGAGGATGGCCCCGCCGCAGTCCACCTCCTCGGGCCGCAGCAGATCCTGCTCGTAGGGGGCGGGTCGGCCGTTGCCGTCCACGATGGTAATGCCGGCCACCACCGCCTGGGCGGACTCGCCGCTGTGAAAGATGAACGCCCGGCAGGCCGCGGTGGTGGCAGAACCGCCACAATCGATGACCGTCGAGGCCACCACGGCCGGGTCGGTCGGATCGCTGCTTCGCACCGTCACCGATTTGCCCCAGAAATCGAGGTTGAAGCTTCCCCAGCCGCGGTAGACACCCGGCTGGAGCACGATCTCGTCGCCGTCCTTGGCCACGTTCAAGGCCGCCTGGATGGTTGGATACTCCCCCGACACCCCGTCGGCCGTGACGGTTCGCAGGCGCGAATCGTCGCGGTAGGACGGCGGGCGCAGGTTGACAATGATCAGGATTGCCGGAAAAGCGTCCACCGCGTACCAAGCGTTCGTTCCGCCTCCCAGGCCGAGGTTCAGGTACAACATGCGAAGCGGCCTGTCGTATCCGTCCGCCACCAGGGTGTGCGCGACCACCGCCAGGCTCACCTCGGCCCAGACGGGCCAGCCGGCGTCGATCTGCTCGGCGATGATCTCGAGCCACTCGTCCGCCGAGAAGGCACTCCGGGGCAGCTCGATCGGCGTGGGTTGGTAGCCGAAATACTGCACGGGCGGCTGGGGCCTCGCGAAGGCCGACGAGCCGGCCGGATCGTAGCTCGTCTCGACGGCCACCCCGCACTGGTAGTTCAGCAACGCCACCGCTTCCTGCCACGCCGGGGGGTCGGAGGTGAATGCGGCCTCGGGCATGTTCAGCCAGTCATAGGTCGTCGCGTCGAAATCGGCGCAGAGGCTGATCGGCTGGATGCCGTTGTACCACTGGTAGCAGTGGCTTGAGTTACCTTGGCGAGGATGCTGCCAAAATCGCAGGAGTTGGGCCAGGGCCACCGGCGTACATCCGGCCGGCACCCGCATCCAGGACTGTGACGCGTTGTTCCACAGAGGCGGTGCCTGATCGTTATACGGCGCGAGCTGGTGCCAACGCGTCCGCAACAACGGCCCGCGCCGGTCCGGGCCGGTCGGGTCGAAGGCGTTTGACGCGGTTGAAGTGCCTTCACGGTCGCGCCCTGGTCGCCTGCTCGTGGTCCCGGCCGCGGCCGTCTCCAGCGCCGACCAGGAGCCGTGGACCGGCCCGGGCCGTGTGGCTTGCCCGGCCTGCACCGCCATCTGGCAGAAGTGGTCCCAGATGGCCTTGACCACCGGGGCCGCGTCGGGCTCAAAGGCGTTGGTCCTCGAGCTGAACAGCACGCAAGGCAACGAATCATCCGCGGCGATGACCAGCGATCCGCCCGCGGGCAATGGGAACTGGTAGGCCACGAGCGTGCCGTCGGCGGCGAGCAACCCCTTCGCCTCGCCCAACCCGAGGCCGATCGAACTGTCGGGAGTGGCCGAAAGGGTGGCGTTCAACACCGTCGCGAGGCTTGCCGTCCGGTCGCGATCGAGCCAGGTCTTTGCCGCCCGGCTTGCTCGATCTATCTCCACCGGAGCCGCCGACGAGGGCTGCCC
>JACQVT010000851.1 GCA_016209665.1 Planctomycetota bacterium
ACCGTACCCCGCCTGCGTGCCCAGGTGTCGCCGGAACAGCGCCCGCCGCTCCTCGGCCCGCTCCAGGCGGTCCGCGGCGTGTCCCAGGCAGATCTCGCGGTACAGTGCGAGCAGTTCCCTCGGTGCCCGCAGGGAGTCGGGCAACTCCTCGCGCTCCATGCGCTCGATCAACGAGACCGCGTCCGTCGTCTGGCCCGTTCGGAGCATGGCCCCGCCCAGGCCCACGCGCGCCGCGTGCAACTGCACGGGGTCGGCTTGATGCTCTTGAAGCACCCCTTCGTAGATCCGCTGCGAGGCGTCGTAGGCCTCGTTCGCCTCCGCCACCGCTGCCAGGGCCAGCAGCGACTCCGTCCTGATCCCCGGATGGGTCACGGGCCGCCCCAGCAGGTGATCCAGTGCCCGCATGGCTCGGGGCCACTGCCGCAGTTGCACCGCCTCCATGCTTTCCTGGATCGTTCGCAGGGCATCCCGTTGCTTGCGAATGGAGTACACGAGCGTGCCCGCCACGGCCAGCAGGATGATCTGTGGCAGAAGCCAGGACAAAGCCCCGTGCTGCGGCAGTACGGTGGAATCCGCCGCCAGGGCCCCCAGCAGGATGGACAGACCCAGCAGAATGAACGTCGGCCCGCGCCACAGGCCGCCCCGCGGCCGGGACGATGTCATCAACCGTTCCGCGGTCTCAACCGTCACCATGCGTTTCTTGTATCAATTCCGGCCCCAAACCGCAACGCCTCTGCAGCCCCCGTGCGGCATCCAATCATGGTTGTCGGATGGCGAGGCTTGGGGGGCGGGCATCCCTGCCCGCCTTCCTCTCGCCCTTGTTCTGCCGACCAGACCCAAACAGAGGCGGGCAGGCGTGTCCGCCCCCCCCAAAGAGCGTTTGTGCTCCCCACGAACAATTGCCACGCCTGGCGTACTTACGGCCGATGCCATTCGTCGCAGGCCCGGCACAGATCAACGGTCTCGTATCGCCCCTCGGCGTGAAGGCGGCGGGCGCGGGTCATCGGATCACCGTTCCACAATTGGGCCAACGACGCCTGCCGGAGCGAGCTGGCCGCGTGCTCGCCTCGGAAATCCTGGTCGCACAGCGTCATTCGTCCGTCGGCCAGGATCATCGCCCGGTGGTTCAGCCGCGAGCAGGCGGACCGCGTCGGCGGGGCCATGTTGAGGACCGCCCGGTCGGGCCAGGCCCCCGCGTAACGGCTCGGCCCCGCGATGACCACCGAGCCCGTCTTGCGCGTCCAGTGATCGTAGAACGCCTCCATCTCATCCATCGTGTCGTGCGTCTTCGTCAGTTCGCACACCACCAGCGGCCGCGGACATGGGCGCTGATTCTGAATCTCGCAAAAGCGATTGACGTTGGCAACCACCCGATCGAACGCATCGACCTGATGGACGCGCCGGTACGTCGCGGCGGTGGCCGCGTCCAACAGCACGCACAATACGTCGACGCCAACAGCCAGAAACGCGTCGATGGCGGCGTCATCGAGATTGACGGCGGTCGTCCGGACCGCAATGCCCAGAATCCCGGCCTCGCGGGCGTACCGGATGAACTCCGGCCACTGCGGGTGCAGCAGGGGGTCGCCGAATCCGCCCAGCACCAAGAGCCGATCGTCGCAGACCGCCAGTTCGTCGACGATGCGTTTGAACGTGTCGAAATCCATCTCGCCGCCGCGTCCGAGCGCCGGCCCCCGCGGCCGCAACGACGAGAAGGGCAGGGGGTCCTCCGTGGTGATCTCGACCTCGGTTTCGTCCGGCAGCGCGTGCAGCGGTGCGTGCCGGTTGGCGAGCAGCCAGCGCGAGATCGCCAGCGCGTCGGGGGTACCGCCCCCGTTCGCCGTGCGAACCTCATCGAGCATTAGTTCCAACCGCCGCATGGCCGTGCTCGTGTCGGCGATGCATCGGCCCCAGGCGTGCGAGATGGCCGCCTCCGTGGCGCACGTGCACGACTGCACGAGCACGTCCTGCTGTGGTGAATCCGGCTGATACGCCATCGTTCGGCCGGGCGGCAGGCAACCGGCCGTCAGGCTCGACAGCATCTCGGTTCTGTACACGATTCCCGACAGCCCCGGCGCCGTCTGCGCCAGCCCCAACCGCGTATCCTCGTGTACCTTCGCGTAGTGCTGCACCATCGCGTCCAGCAGCCCGGGATCGAGCAGCGGAGCGGCCGCCGGTACGTCCACCACCGCGTCGGCGCGCTCGCGCCGGGCCAGCGCCTCGAGCAGCCACGGATGCACAAATTCGTCATAGACGGTCGTGCCCGCCAGGCCGCCCCGCCAACTGTCCAGCGACCATTTGCGTCCGCTCGCCACGTACTGCCGCCACGGCGGTTCGCCCGCGTGGTGCGTCTCGACGGTCACCTCGAGTCCCGCCACCGCCGCCCGGGCCGTCGCCTCCTGCCCGACATCCACCAGCAGGTGGACGCTCGCCGGTTGCCGGGCACGCTGTAAGCGCTTGATGGTCCGCCGGATGACGCTTTCGCCGCGTAGTTCCGCGTTCAGCCGCGACGGCAATCCCAGGAACGTCCGCTCGAAATCCGCCGTGATCGCGGCGATGACCTTCATGGCCGGCCCCCCCCGATCGCCGCATCGAACCGCTCCAGGCAGCGGCTCAGGATGTCCTTCAG
>JACQVT010000852.1 GCA_016209665.1 Planctomycetota bacterium
ATCGCAGGTCGCGCGGGACTCGGGCAGGGTGGCGTCACTGTGCGGACGCGAACTGCATCACCTCTTGAGTCGATATACCCTTCGCCAACCCGATCCTCCATTCGGTCCGCTTCAGGAGAGAGGCGTACCAGCCTCGCGTCTGGGCTACACGCCGCGTTGGCATGAATCCGAGTCATCAGCCGGGAGTCGTGCGGTTCGCGTTCAATCGATATGGACAGACCGCGCGGTTCAGGCACGCAGCACCTGGCGGACGGCGGCGATGACGGGGGCGTGGATGCGGCCGTTGGTGGCGACGACGCCCTTGTTGGCACGGAGGGTGCGGCCGAGAGCAAAATCGAGCGGTTTGCCGGTCACGTCGGTCACGGTGCCCCCGGCCTCGGTGACGACCATCCAGCCGGCGGCGTGGTCCCAGATCTTCTCTTCGTAGTCGGCCCGGGTGGGCAGGCGGAGGTAAATGGAGGCATCGCCGCGGGCCACGGCGGCGTACTTGCACTGACTGTCGATGCGGTAGGGCGGACTCATCACGCCCAGGCGGCGGGCAACCTCAGCGGAGTCGTCGTGCTTGGAGTGGGCGGACTCCACGGACTCGCAGAACACCGCGCCGGCGGGGTCGGCGATGGCGGAGACACGGACGGGGGTCTCGCCGTCGGCAGGGCGCGGATCGGTGGATCGGTCGTTTGACCGCTCCCTCACGGTCGCGGCTCGCTCGGTCGCGGCTCGCTCGATCGCGGCTCGCTCAGTCGCGGCGTCCAAGACCCGGCGCAGGAAGGCCCCTTGTCCGCGGACGGCGACGAACAGGCAGCCCGCGGCGGCATCGGGCCGGGTTGCGTCGAGTGGCAGGTTGGGACAACCCAGCACACCGAGCACGGGTACACCCCCCTCGATCAGGGCCAACGCCACCGCGTATTGCTCGCCGCGCAGAAAGCCCTTCGTCCCGTCAATCGGGTCGAGCGTCCAGAACCGCCCGCGGGCGCCACCGGCGTGCGTGCCCCGGCTGATGGCGGTGAGGATCCGTGGTTCGTCGAGTTCCGGTGCGATCGCCCGCACGCTGCGGACGACGCCGGCCTTGATGGCAGCGCCGGCAGTGCCCGCCAAGTCGCCCGCGTGCTCCTCGCCCACCAGCGGGTCGCCGGGGAACGCCGCCGCCAGGTCGTGGCTGACGATCGCCTGGGCGCCGAAATCGGCGACCGTCACCGGCGACTTGTCCTTCTTGGCCATCGCGTCGGCGGTGACCAGCGTGGCCCGCACGCTCTGACACAGCCGACAGGCCCGCAGGACGGTTTCGATGGCGACACGGCGTTCGGTTTCGTACGTCATGGCGTCGATCCAACGGTCTCGGCGACGATGCGACGCAGAAAGGAGGCCTCACGGGTAAGCGTCTCGCGCCGCTGGTCGGGTGACAGGCGGCCCAACGACTCGTTCTCGATGCACAGGTCGCCCCGGTAGCCGGCGTCGCGCAGGATAGCTGCCACGCGGCAAAAGTCGATGTCTCCGCGGTCGACCGGGCAGGCGTAGCGGGCGTACTCCCAGCCCATCGGCCGCTGCCGCTCGCGCTGGGCTTCCGGGTAGCCGATGTTCTTGCAGTGCGTGTGGCACGCGCAAGAGGCGAACTCGGCATAGATCTCGTACAGCTTGGAAAGCGGGTGGCCGAACCAGTAGAAGTTCGCCGTGTCCAGCGTCAGCCCGAACTTCGGCGACTCCACACCCGCGAACAGTGATCGCAGGAAATCGATGCGGTTGGTTGTGGTGACGTGGTTTTCCACGCCGAAGCGCACCGGCGCATCGTCCGTGCGGGCGACGAACCGCCGGCCGACGTCGATCGACAGGGCGAGGAACTCGTCGTAGCGCTCCTTGAGTCGACGGGGCAGGAAATCGAGCCGAATCGACGGGATGCCGAGCCGAACGGCGACGTCGACCATCCGGCCGACGAAGTCGACCTCCTGGTCCGGGCGATTGTCGAACTCATTCAGCAGGCACAGGGCGGTGATGACGACGTCGTGCTCGCGGAGCGTCTGCTCCAATCGAGCGACGCCGTCCGCCGTCGCCAACGAATAGTCGGCACCGCCGAACAAGTGCGGGCAGCAGCCCTCGACGTCGACCGCGATCTCGATCCCCCGGACGCCGATCCACTCAAGCGCCGACCAGGTATTCGGGCAGCCGATCTGCTTGAGGTGCTCATCGCGACAGGCGACGGTCCAGGCGGCCGGCAGCCCCGCCCACGGCGGTGTCGAATTGTCGCTCGATGGCTCCATCGTGTAGTGAATCGTCGTCGGCTGGGGATGACCGCTCCCGACCCGGCCGGACCAGCTTGTAGCGAGGATGGGCCATAAATGCAAGGGCCGCCTGAAGCTCTACGGCGAATCGCACCCATGAAAACAGGTTTTGACGAGATCTGCGGCGTCCATTACTCTCACGGCTCGCGTTGGTCGCCGTCAGGTGCTCAGTCACCACTCCCCTCGAGGGAATACATTCGATGAAGCTTTCTCTCTTTGCCCTGGTTCTTGCCTCGCTGATGCGTTCGCCCGCTCATGCCGGCAGCGTGGCGGAGATCAGCAACGCCGCCGAGCTGGCCGCCGCGCTGGCTCAGGCGACCTTCGGCTTGAAGACTGTGAGATCCGTTGCCGCCTGATCGCCTGGGGGAAAAGAAAGGGGTCGGGAGTCTTTTCTAACTCATCGGTTGCCGTGGTCGTCTTGGCAGGCCCCAGACCTATGCCCCCCATGCGTTGATGTCAAACAAAGACTCCCGACCCCTTTCCTCCCCCAGCCGATCCAGTAACGCTCGCTTTCGCCAACTGATGGCGGCACCGGCGGCCAGCAGGACGAAGGCTCCGATGACGACGAACGCCGCCGTCGCGTGCTCGCGATTGCCCACCCAGCGGCCGGCGTAGAACAAGCCGTCGGCGATCGCCGTGCAGGCGGTGATGAAACCATAGCGGCTCGCCGGCCGCACGACCGTGACCACCACGAGCACCAGCAACATGGCCGCCGCGTGCGAGCGGGCGTGCCAACACAATTCGGGCGCCACGTCGTAGCCCCACGTCACCAGGAGCAGGAACACGATCGGCAGCAGGCCCGCGGTGAGGCTCGGCCGGCCCAGCAGGTGCAGGCAAACCAGCCAGTGCCATCCAGCGCCCAGGCAGACCAGCAACACGTCGGCGTACGTGCGGTCCCACACGAGCATCGTCAAGGCAAGCTGATGCACGATGACCGCGGTCAGGGCCTCGGGCCGCGACCGGCGGATGAGGGCCATCAGGAGAAAGTAGCCGGCGATGAGATACAAGCCCGCGACGATGAGGTTTCGCGTGGCGTCGGGGCCGGCGGCGACGGCCTGCACAGCGCCGGAGCCGCCCGCGTGCAACTTCATCGCACGCAGGATCGCCCAGCCCATCGCGGCCGAACCCGCGTGCAGCAGCAGGCCCAGCCGCAGCCGCCGGTAGCCGAACCACCACGCGGCGGCGGCCATGACCAGCGTTGTGAGCAGCGGGTCGCGGAGGAACACGGGCAGCATCCGGACCGGCAGGCGGGCATCGAACGGCTCGCGAGCCAGGACGATCGCCGCCGCGGGCAAGAGGACGGCCACGTTCAGGACGGTCAGGCTCGACAGGCGAATCCGCAGCCGATCGGTCGAGGCGACGAACTCCATGATGACCACCGCCACCGCGACGATCAGCGGCGAGCCGTAGAACCAGCGGGCGTGGCCGAAGTAGGCGTAATTCATGCCCACCAGGTGGGCCACCGTCGCGGCCACCACCAGGGCGAGCATCGCCAGTTCGAGGGCGAAATCACGGTAGCCATCATCAGGCCCAGGGCGCCGTACGTGATGCCGGACCACGGCCAGACCGGCCAGGCCGATGGCCCCGATCAACCACCAGGCGGCATAGAGGAACACCTCGTTCGTGCCGCTGACCGACTCGGGCACGCGCAAGAGCGGCGGTGCGATGGCGAGCAGGACCACGCATGCCGCGACGGCCAGTCGGCCGATCTGGCTGAACCGCAGGCCCAGCACCCGGCGGACCGCCGCGAGTTCGGCCAGAGCGAACGCGCAAGCCGCCCCCGCACAGATAAGCCCGGGAACAACCCGATGGGCGGTCATCTCGGCCGTTGCGGCCAGCGGGCCGGTCCAGAAGAGCACCGCCACCAAGAGCAGCGACGGCTGGTCCTCGGGCGACCGGCGCCACCGGCTCAGTGCCAACAGGATGGCCGTAACGGCCCACTCGTAGGCTTGCAGGATACCGAGCGTCAGCAGAATCAGCCCCACGTCACCCGCCCGGGTGGAGGGCGAGACAAGATAGAGCCGGGCCCCCACGGCCATGCAGGCCGCGCTCAACAGGTAGGTCGGGTTTCGCCGGATGATCCACCCCGCCCAAGGGGCGCGCAACACCATCGCTTGGCCGCTCATGGCTCACCTCCCGCGTGCGAAATCAGCCTCCCGCCGGCCGGACGCCGTCGGCGGGACGCCCATCGCCTGTGTGCAGTTGTAAACGAGCAATCGCGTCGCGGATCAGCGGGGATGAATGAGGTTTGGATGATGGCGGATGCCGCACTACCGGATGATTGCGACGCCAATCCGCGGCTCTATTGAATGCTACCCCGCGGTCCAGCGAAGTCAAAGCAACCCGAGCATGTTTTTGTGACGCGCCCGTGTTTCCATGGGCGTACTATCAACGGATGGATAAGGCGGGCGGCTCGCTGAGAACGTCCAGCAACTGTTTCGGCTCGTCGATGAGATGACGAGCCCCGGCGGCCTGGATGACACCGCGATCGCGATAGCCCCAGGTGGCACCGATAGGCACCATGCCGGCGTTGACGGCGGTCTGCATGTCGGTATCGGAGTCGCCCAACAGGGCGACCTCGGCGGGCTCGAGCCGCATGGCCCGGGCGATGTCCAGGGCGGTGCGAGGGTCGGGCTTGCGGCGGTCCTCGTGGCGGTAGCCCTCGATGGCGACCCACGGCCAGCGGTCGAACAGCGCCTGCGACATCGGCAGCGTGTGCTCGTGCGGCTTGTTGGACAGGATGGCGATCGGAACACCGCGGCCCACCAGTTCATCGAGCAACTCGGGGATGCCGGGGTACGGCACCGTCTGGTCCATGCGATGGGCGAGGTAGTGGCCGCTCACGATCGGGGCCATCTGATCGGCATCCACATCCGGAGCACCGGCCAGCGCTCGGCGACACAGGACAGGCAGACCCTCGCCGATCCACGCGCGGATGTCGGCGAGCGGGCGATCCGGCAGGCCGAACGCTCGCAAACCGGTATTGACGGCGGCCGCCACGCCCGGGAGCGTGTCCGCCAGGGTGCCGTCCAGATCGAAGATGATGCCGCGGATACTCACTTGCTGACCAATTGGAGGGCGGGCGTGGAACTGAACCTCACCGGGATTCCCGGCTGGACCATCTTACCGAGGCGGACCGCGTCCCAGTTGGCCAGGCGGAAGCAGCCGTGCGAGCCGGTCTTGCCGATCAGCTCGGGGTTGGGCGTCCCGTGCATGCCGTAGCCGGACAGGCTCAGGCCGATCCAGCAGCGGCCGACCGGATTCCGCGGCCCCGGCGGAATGCGCAGCTTGGCGGTGATCCTCTCCTTGACCTCGGGCCACATCTTGGGATCGAACATGTAGTCCGGGTTGGGGGCGACGACCTCGACGCGGGCCTGGCCGCTGGGCAGCTTGGCCTTGTTGGCGGCGATCGAGCAATGGAACAGCGCGGTGAGCTTGCCCTGGGCGTCGATGGCCCGGATCACCTTTTCGCCGAGGTTGACCTCCAGTCGCTGGGCCGGCGGGGTCGCGGCGGGTTCGGGAATGATCGGCACGATGACTTTGCTGCCGGGCTTGAGCCCGTTGAGGTTCACGCCGGGGTTCAGCGTCGCGAGCAAGTGTTTGGCGCAGTGGAACTTTTCAGCCAGCACGTCATGCAGGGTCTCGTGTCCCAGCCGATCGAGCTTACTCTTGGCGAGCCATGACGTCGGGCAGGGGCCGATTTCCTTGAGGTCATCCTGGGTCACGGTGTATCGGCCGAACGCGTTATCGGGCTCGACCTGGAGGGCTTCGGTGGTTGCCGGGTCCAGCCTGCCCGTGATCGGCAGGCCGCGGACCCTCTGGAACTCCCGCGTGGCCAGTGTGGTCTTGGGCCCGATCCGGCCGTCGATGAGGCCGGGCGAAAACCCGAGCCGGTCCAGGGCGATCTGCCAGGCCACGTCCCGACGGAGCACGGATTCCGCCTCCTGGGCCCGCGCCGACGCGGGGCCGATCAGCCCCATCGCGAACCAGATCGGGACCACGATCCGGCAAGCCAGACACATGAGCGACCGCATGAGACCTCCTTGTCTACGGGCATCGGGGCCGGTCGGGGGGCGGGAGTCTCCCGGGGCCCGCCCGGCGGAGCCCAGCCAGCCATCTTCGTCCGTATATTATCGAGACGCAAGGCCTCGATCCATCGGTATTTTCCATGAACTACGAACTGATCCGCCGTTGTTCTCATCCCACAGAGGCCACGAACCGATATGGCGGCGGGGCGCCCAGCGCCGAGGCGCCGTCCGCATTACGGGAGACCGGCACATGAACCATCCGTTCGTCAAGTACCTGATGGAACGGGACTTGATCCCCCACACCACATCCCGCCATTTAAACGGCAAAACCTGCCTGGTCCGTGAGCCGCTGGGCATGATCGCGGTGGGTCACGGGATGCTCGACTCCTCGCAGATCGACATGATCCTGGACCGCCAGCGGGAAAGCTCCGAGCGGTTCGGCGAGATCGCGATCAGCCTCGGCTTTCTGACACCCGAGCAGGTACGAACGCTGATCAAGATCCAGGAATTCCGGGCGGCGAGCGTATTGGCGGAGGCCCTGGCTCTGGCCGGCGTGCTCAGGTATGAGGATGCCGTCCGATATCTGGGAGCCTTCCTCGCCGGGGACGAGGAACTCATTTCCATGGTCGCGAACCCATAGGCCTGTGGTTGTCCGGGATGAAGCACCGAGCGTATGTCACCGTTACGTGAACTTCTGGAACGGCTCAAGCGCACGGCCCGGCTGCCGAGCCCGCCCGGGGCGGCACTCAAGATTCTTGACCTGGCCCGCCAGGAGGACGTTTCGCTGGCCGAGGTGGCCGACACGCTGGCCAGCGACCCCGCTCTGTCCGTGCGACTGTTGAAATACGCCAACTCGCCCCTGGTGGGAGCCTCCCGATCGGTCACGAGTGTGCGTGAGGCGGTCATCCTCCTGGGGATGCGCTCCGTGCGGATGATGGCCCTGAGCTTCTCGCTGGTGTCGGTTGAGGACGAGCGGGCCTGCCCCGGCTTCGATTTCGCGCAGTTCTGGAGCTATTCTCTGGCCCACGCGGTCGCGGCCCGGCGTCTGGCCAAGCAGAACAAGAAGGTGGCCCCCGAGGAGGCGTTCGCGGCGGGGCTGCTGGCCACCATCGGGAAGCTGGCATTCGCCCTGGCCGCCCCCGCGGAATATGGCCCCGTGCTCACGACCGGCGGCGGCACACTGGGGGACACCACTCGGCTGGAACGGGAAGCGTTCGGCGCGGATTACCGCGCGTTGGGCGGGGCCCTTCTCAAGGACTGGGGGATTCCATCGCGGCTCAGCGCCGCGGTCGAGTTCCAGTCGGACCCCACGAGTCCCGGTCTGGCGTCCGAGGTCCGGCCGCTCGCCGCCACCGTCCACGAGGCGAGGGCATACGCCGACGCGGTCCGTTCGGCCGAACCCGACGAGAAGCCCGAGGGGGCCGGCAGGGGCGATGCCCCGGCGCGGCAGCGAGGGGCCAGCGATGCCGGCCGTCCCGCGTTGATGGAGGACATGCGGAGAGAGTACCAGGGACTCGCGGACATTCTGGAGTTGAGGTGCGTCGCGGTTGTCGACATCGACCGGATTCAGGCCGAGGCCGGCGAGGCGTTGAGCGAGTTGAGCCTCGCAGCCCAGCTCCGCAGCGACGCCGTCGAGCGCGAGAACCGGGGTCTGCAAGAAAAGGCGTGGACCGACGGGCTGACCGGCATTGCCAACCGGGGCGCCTTCGACCAGCGGATCGAGGAGGTCTGGCGAGAGTCCACGCGGACCGGCCGGCCGATCGGACTGGCCCTGCTGGACATCGATTTCTTCAAGAAGTTCAACGACTGCCACGGCCACCTCACGGGCGACGCGGTGCTCAAGGCCGTGGCCCAGTGCATACCCCAATGCCTGCGCGAGGTGGATTTCGTCGCTCGATATGGCGGGGAAGAATTCGCGGTGATCCTGCCGAACGCGGACCGCCTCGTGGCGGCCGGCATCTGCGTTGCCATCCGCCGGAGCATCGAGAAGCGGCGCGTGTTGTTCGACGACAAGACCCACCGGGTGACGGTCAGCATCGGGGCGGTCATTCTGGCCGAGCCCACGCCGTCGTATTCCACCCAGATGCTCATTGAGGCCGCCGACCAGCAGCTCTACCGCTCCAAGGAAAAGGGCCGCAACTGCTGCAGCATGAGGCAACTACCTCGGACCCCCGCTCTCGCCGCCGTCCTCGCCGGCGAATGAGCGCCGCCATCCTCGGGCGGTGCGGGCAACTCTCTCTTGTCCGTTCACGCAATGGGTAGTGAGAGGACGAAGCAGGCGCCGGGGGCGTGGCTTCGCTGG
The DNA here is from genome assembly GCA_016209665.1 of Planctomycetota bacterium. Classification (GTDB taxonomy): domain Bacteria; phylum Planctomycetota; class Phycisphaerae; order UBA1845; family PWPN01; genus JACQVT01. Next base: position 8,604 of record JACQVT010000852.1, read on the forward strand.
AGGTGGAGATTGCCGCCCATCTCGCGGGCGAGTCTGCGACTGAGGGCGAGGCCCAGGCCCACGCCGGGGGCGGATTGGGCGGCCTCTTGTGCGGACTTGCTGAACGGCTGGAAGAGTTTGCGAGCGACCTCGGGGTTCACGCCGAGTCCGCGATCGCAGACGCGCAGCTCGGCCAAGCGGCCGGCGGCTCGGGCCTGCAACGTGATGACGGGCGGTACCGCGTGGTGGGCGGCGTACTTGCAGGCGTTGTCCACGAGATTGAAGAGTATCTGCTCGACCGCCGAGGCATCCGCACGGACGATCACGCCGGCGGCGGGATCGATGTCCTTTTCGAGCTGCATTCCGGCCTGCCGGATGCGTTCCTCCAGGCGCGGTTGGACCCGTTCGAGCAACTCGCCGACGCTGATCCGTTCCATGTGGCCGCGATTTCGACCTCGTTCCAGCCGCGAGTAGACCAGCACGTTCTCGACGAGATGACCCAACCGGTCGGCCTCGGCCCGAATGGTTTGCAGGTAGTTCCGCCGGACATCCTGGTCGGGGACCATGCCGTCGGCCAGCATCTCGGTGTACATGCGCAACGTCGTAAGCGGCGTGCGGAGTTCGTGCGTGACGGCGGAGACGAACGCTCCCCGACGTTCGCTCAGGGCCACCGTGCCATGCAGCAACAGGCCGACCGCGCCGGCAGCCAGCAACAGACCTGCCCAGGCGATCGTCAGCATGGGGCGCAAGGGCAGGCCGGGGGCGGCCTCCACGGGCACGTCATGGGGAACGACCTGGACGGGCAAACTCACGAGGGATCGCGTCGGCGGCGATCGAGCCGCGTCCTGCACGGGCCGCAGTTCGGCGTTCGGCAACAGATCGGACACGGCTGCTTGCAGGGCGGTCCGCAGCCTGTCCCAGTCCACCCAGCAACCCTGGATCAGCTCCGTGGCCCCCGTTCGGACGCGCCGGGCCAAAAGGAGGTCCCGGTCCATCCAGGCCGCCTTCATCGTGCCGGGAGTGACCGGCCCGTGAGCCTGCGGCTGTTGAGACGGCTGGAGGTTCATCACGGATTGGCGAGCGGCGAGTTCGAGTTCGTTTCGTTCCTGCTGCTGCTGGAGGTAGCCCTTTCCCTTCGCTGCTCGCTGGGCCTGAGCGAGATTGAGCGTCTGGGGCATCGGCTGCGGCGGATCGCTGATGGGTCCGGAGCCGTCGGGTTGCGGCAGGGCTGCAATCAAGGCGGCTCGATTCAAACGGGTCCTCAACGTGGCGAGCGCCTTGTCCTCGGTTTCAATCGACAGGCGGTTCCGTTCGGATACTCTCTGAACCTGCTGGGGCGATTCGCGACCGCGCTCTGCCGACTGCCCGGGCGTTTCGGATGCCGGTTGGTTCGGGTTGGGCACTCCGGGGCCTGGTTGCTGCTGTTGCCGAGCGAGCGATTGCGGCGATGCGAGGTCCCCCGAGGGACTCATCTGAAAATGCACGATGACGAATGGGACGGGGGGTTCCGTCGAGGCAGGCCGTTCGCCATACCACGAGACGGGTCTGGCCGCCTCGCGAGCGACGAGCGGCGCGATGGCGGACTCCATTCGCCACAGAGCCAGGCGGATGCTCTCCTCGACCGCGGCATGGCGCCGCCCCAAGCGGTCGGATTCCTCAAGCCGCAGAGCCGCCCAACTGGCCCAGCCCATCGCCGCGAACACGACCGCCAGGGCCAGACCGAACAGCAGCCATGTTCGAACCGGGCGGCTCATGCGGATGATTCTCCGGTCGGGTTCGGTCCGGCGAACATGTAGCCCCTGCCACGGACCGTCAACAGCACTCTCGGGCTGCCGGAATCATCGCGAAGCTTCTCGCGCAGCCGCGCCACGTGCATGTCGATGGTGCGGGTTTCGATGCCGTGGGCATCGAGGCGCCACACGCGGGCCAGGATCTCCTCGCGCGAGATCGCGCGGCCGCGGTTGGCCCCGAGATAGCGCAGCAGTTCCGTTTCGCGCTCGGACAGCTCGACGCGGGTTCCGTCGGCATAGCGTATCTCGCGACGGGCCAGGTCGGCGGTGCCGCCGGGGAACTCCACGCTCGCCAGGTCCGACGGGCGTTCGGGCGAACGGCGGAGCACGGCCTGCACGCGGGCCAGCAGCTCTTTCACGCTGAACGGCTTGACGACGTAATCGTCGGCCCCGCCCTTGAGGCCGGCGACGCGGTCGCGCTCCTCGCCGCGAGCGGTGAGGATGATCACCGGAAGTGTGGGGCGGCTGGTCCGCACTTCCCGCAGGATCTCCAGGCCGTCACCGCCGGGCAGGACCAGGTCGAGCAGGACCAGGTCGCAGTCGGCGCCCACGGCAGCAGCCCGGCCCTCGCGGGCGGTGGCGGCCTCCATCGTTGCGTAGCCCGCGAAGCTCAGAGCATCGATGATGCCGCGGCGGATCGCGTGATCGTCCTCGATGACCAGTATGCGTCGTCGCGGCCTGAGGCCGGGCTCAGTTGGATGGGCCGTAGCGTTCATGACGATAGCTCACGCGCTTGGTTGTACCCGGCTCGAGGTGAATTTGCCACTGAATCTCGATCCACCTCGGGTCGCGGGGTGCGTGACATCCTGGGCGCAGATGACGCGGCGGTTATGTCAGAGCCCGCAGCGCCAGCGACGGGTAGGCTCGACCTGCTCGCTTGCGCTCGGGGCTCTGACGTGCCCCGCCGATTCTGTCACGGACCCCGGGGCGTGTCAGAACTCCATCGTTTTCTTGAGCACCGACGGCGCGGCTCCGGACGATGCATCGAGCCCCAGGAACTCCAGGCCGGTGGCGGCGGCCGAACGCGTGAGCACCGGCTCGTTCAGCTTGACGCCCTTCCGTACACCCGGCCCGACCGCCAGCATCCAGACGTGCCGACACCCTTCGTCGACGTTCTCGCCGGTGTAGAAGTTGCTGTGGTGAATAAAGCCGTCGCCGCCAGGCCGCTCCAGCTCGCGGCCATGATCGGGCAATACGAGCAGCAGGGTGCGGCCCCGGTATGCATCGAGTTCTTCGCAAGCCCGCCAGATGCGCCAGGTCAGTTCGTCGGTTCGCCGGATCGCCTCCACGTACCGTGACCAGGAGCCGTAGTGAGCGACGTCGATCTCGCCGAATGCGACGGCGAGCACGTCGGGCGCGAACTGACGCATGCAGGCGAGGGCCGCGTCGGCGATGAAGGCATCGTGACTCGTGCCGGCGGGGCCGTGGCCCGGCGCGAGGCTCGAACCCAGCCGGCCGAGAAT
>JACQVT010000853.1 GCA_016209665.1 Planctomycetota bacterium
ACAACATCGAGACGATCAAGCAGGCGGTGGAGATCGGCGCCGGCATCAGCATCCTCCCCGAGCCGACGGTGGACAAGGAGGTCAAGATCGGCTCCCTGGTGTCGGTTCCGCTGGCCATTCACAAGCTCCGCCGGCCCATCGGCATCATTCACCGCCAGCGCAAGATGTTCACCCCGACCATCGCCAAGTTCGTCGAGCTGCTCAAGGAGTCCCACGGCGAACCGGAGGAGAACGACCGGGAGTAATGCCAACTGCGATTGGACTCCGCGCGTCCCGGATAGCGGCCTGCGCCTCGCAGGCCGTCTTCCCGCGTTTCGTCGGCCGGTGGGGGCGCCGGCCGCTACGCGCAGACTCAAAACGTGACTTCCGTGACAGCCGCCGGTCGGCCCGCGTCCTTGCCCGCCGGCGTCCTCACCGCGGCTTGAGGTCGGCTTTCTTGATGATGCTGTCCTGCGAGCAGTCGATGGTGAAGGGGTCGGCCTTCATCTCGACCTGGACGCGATACTCATCTTCGGGCTTGGAAGGTACTCGCCACGAGTACCCACAGGTGAAGCCTCAGCCAAACTCGAACTTGCCCTTGCGGACCAGTTCGCCGGTCTTGCCGAGAATCCTGAACGTGGGTGCCGCGGGCCGGTCGCCTTTGACCATCAGGTTGTTGCAGATCTCGCCCGCGGCGCCCACGAGCTTGAGTTCCAGATGCGCCTCCTTGCTCTCGTCGCCTACCCAACTCACCGAGACGACGGGCCGATAGGGCGGGCCGAACGGCAGCGTCTCGGTCTTGCCCTCGGCGACGGTGACGGCCTTGGCCTTGCTCGTCGCCCGGGCCGCCACCAGCGTGTACCGCGGTCCCCGGTCGATGATGGAACTGAAGCTCGGCGCCCCGTCGTCGGTGCCGAGAATCCTGGCCAGCCGTTCGGCGAGCGACTTTTTCTTCGGAGCCGGCGCCGAAGCCGTTGGCGGTGCCGCCGGCTGCGTGGCAGCCTTGTCCGCGGGTTTGACGGCTGGCTTGTCGGTCAGGTCAATCTGGTACTCCAGCAGCCGCCACTCGCCGGCGGGGATCGGCACGGGCTTGTTCGCCTCGCCGGTCAGCTTGACCATCCCCTGCTTGCCGTAGACCACCGCGCGATACGGACCGTTGGCGTTCACGAGAGCGCCCAGCGGCAGCTTCGCCGGCTCGAGGGTCAGCTTGTCGCCCGGGGCGGTCGTCGTGATCGTGTAGTACCTGCCGTCGACGACCAGCAGCTTGGACAGGTATTGCCGGCTCTGCGAATCGGCCGCCCCGTATCCGCCGTACTCATGCTTGCGGGCCACGGGATCGACCAGCACCATGTCGCCCGTGGAGGGGTAGATCTCGTCGCGGCTGGTCTTCACCGCCTCGTCGACCTCGAACAGGTCGTTGAACCGGCCGTTGCTGTTGTAGTCCAGCAGGACGATCCGGTGCGGCTTGCCGTCGACGGTGATGCTGCCCTCGCGGTAGATCACGGTGTGAAGGGAGGCGGAGACGTAGTCGTCTACGGCGTACTCCGAGGCACGGTCGTTGCCGATGTGCGAGTAGACGCTCAGGCTGAACGCACACTCATGCTTGACGCCGTCCGAGTCGATCTCGAGCGTCTGCCGGGGGAACTCCCGGCTCCGATAGCTGTCACTGGAATACCGGCTGGAATCCGACACGGCCTTGATGGGCGGCTCGTCGGTCAGGTCGCCGTTGTGGTTGCGGTCGAAGTACAGCCGGTCGTAGCCCCGCGTCTTGAGATTGGTCGAGTCCAGCACGAACGGGTACTGCTGAGAGCCGAGCTTGGCCACGCCCTTGAACGGCTTCTTGCCGGCATACTTCGGCTCCTTCTCGACGATGCGCTCGAAATCGCGGGCGTTGCTCGACTCGGGGTTGTCCCGCTGCATGAAGAAATGCTGGGGCATCGTCCGGTGAAGGTAGGACTCCTCGGATCCGAAGTCCCGCTCGTCGGAGATGGTTCGCAGCTTGAGGTCTACGGTCTCCGCCCGAACGGCGGGTACGCTGCAGACGACGCCGGCCAGTAACACGCTCAGCAGCCAGGGCGTACGGTTCATCGGCAAGCCTCCGTTGACGACGCGAGCCAGACCAGGACAGACACTCTCTCTGACGATTTCCCTATGCTATTAGACGCCTGATCCGTGCCCAGGTTTCACGGTCGGCGGCTCTTTGTCATGCCGGTGCCCGCGTTGGGGCACGCTCAGAGCCCGGAGCGCCAGCGACGGGTTGCCTCGACATAGGCAGCCCCGAGGTCCCCGGGGCAACCCGCTCGCTTGCGCTCGGGGCTCTGATTCCCCTCCCCGTACGTCACCCACGAAGCTTGACCGCCGGTCCAAGGGTGGTCTCGTCCGCCTCGGCCGACCCGGTAAACACCGTGCCGACCGCCAGGGCCCCGCATTTCGTGCACTCCAGGCAGCGGATGCACCGCGAGTTGTTGACGTTGCGGTTCGGCAAAACCCCGTACCGACACATCTTGTCGCATTGGCCGCAGCCCTGGCAGGTGTTCGACCGGAACCGCAGCGTCACCATCGAGGCCTGGTTGAACAAGCCGAAGACTGCTCCTAACGGGCACAGCACCTTGCACCAAGGCCGCAACGTGAACAGCATGGCCACCAGCACAACGCCCAGTACGATCAGCTTGGCCGCGTTCGGCAGCACGATACCGCCGCCCGCCCGGGCGACGTTCACCGTGTTGGGTAACGCCCCCTCCAGGGCCCCGGCTGGACATAGCCGGCAGAAGAACAGGCTGTGCGACTCGCTCCACAAGTAGGGAACCACCACAACCAGCGACACCAGCACGAGATACCGCGCGTAACCGGTCCATGCGGGGAGGCGGAACCGCGGCGTGGGAATCCATCCCGCCGCATCCTGCAGGAATCCGAACGGGCAGGCCCAGCCGCAGAGGGCGTTGCCGATGCCGGCCCCGATGACCACCAGCGTCCCGACGGCCGCGAACGGGAACAGGTGCAGGGCGCTGAAGTTCGCCAGCACGCCGATCGGGCAGGCGAACGCCGCCAGCGGGCACGAGTAGCAGTGGAACACCGGCCCGCAGACGTTGTGCAGGCGGAGCATCAGCGGATCGAGCCAGACGACCAGGAACAGGCCCTGCACCCAGGCCCGTCGGCCGGCCAGCCAGCGAACGGATCTGTCCAGACGTGATGCGGCCATGGCCACCATGACCCTCCGTCAGTGTACTCAAGTAGGGCACAGGGCCGGGCCGTCCTCGCCCGGTCGATACGTCAGCTTGATCCGCCCGTCCTGCAAGCGCGTGATGCCGCCGACGGTCACGTCGCGGGTGACCTTCGGCTCGGGCGTGACCTGCACCTGCTCCTCGGCTACCTGTTGCTTGACCCGTCGCGGCCGCGGCGGTGGCGGCGGCAGTATCGGCCCCCGCCCGCCGGGACCGCCCCGGCTGCCCGGCCAGTCCCGCGGCGGCGGATCGAGCACGATCACTTCCTTCTCGACCATCACCTCGGCCACCACAGGCACGGTGCGCGCGCTCGCCCCATAGATCAGCGCGCACGCACCCGCGACCAGCAAGGTGACGGGCGGCAGGATTCTACGCAGGGATCGGCTCATGTCAGTTCGTCGGGGCTCGGAACCCGGGCTCGGCAAGCAAGCCCCCGAATACACGCCGCGTCCCGAAACCCGCTCCCCACATCCCGTGCTTGAATGGCGGAGGTGAATGGGAATCGAACCCACCCACGACACTTGCGTGCCGTGCACTGGTTTTGAAGACCAGGAGCACCACCAGGCACCTGTCACCTCCACAGTGTCAGTTGTTCGTTGTTTGTTGTCCGTTGTCTGTTGTTTGTTGCTGGTGCATAGGTGCGGCTACTACCTGTGGGGTTCTGCTTCACAACCCACAACATGCAACGTGCAACACACAACAAACCAACCCCCTACAACGCCTCCTTGCGAATCGCGTTGTAGAACATCATAACCGGGCCGCCGCCGAAGGAAATCGCCATCCAGGCCGCCTCGTCGATCTCGGCGGCGGAGAATCCTTTTTCGCGGGCCTTGCGGATGTGGGCCCGCACACAGGGGTCGCAGCGGGCCAGCACCGCCAGGGCCTGGGCGTTCGCCTGCTTCGTGTGGGCGTCCAGGGCGCCGGGCTGGTTCACCGCCCGCAGGAACTCCTGGAACTTCGCCTGAACCTCGCCCACCGCGTCGCCGACGCCCGCGTCGCCGGCAGCCGGGCCGTGACCGTTGCAGCACTCGCTCATTGGTTCGTCCTCCGTCGATGGTTGTCTGTGGGAATCGACCGTCGGCGCGGCAGGAAACTGCCGTCTGCCGTTCGTCCGGACGTGAATGCGACCTCGTCCGGTCGCCAGTGCGCGGCCGACGATCGCCGCGGCGT
>JACQVT010000865.1 GCA_016209665.1 Planctomycetota bacterium
GCCTTGAGGAATCCAAAATCGGCAATCGCAAATCCAAAATGGGGACGCGGGGACCTCGCCAAGCCCACCGGCTGCGTCCGGTGGGCCGCTTTTCGGGGGGCGGGCATCCTTGCCCGCCGTCCCCGGGGCCAGTGGTCAAGTAGGAAGGCGGGCAGGGATGCCCGCCCCCCAAAACCGCTGATTCACCGCCGCGTCGTGAACTCACCGAACTGGTGCGGCAGGCGCGATGAGTAGTCCCGCAGCGTCTTCTTCATAGCGTCCAGGCGGTCACGGTGTTTCGGGTCGCGGGTGAGGTTCTTCTGCTCGTTGGGGTCGGCGTTGAGGTCGTAGAGTTGGTCCTGGTCGAAGTAGCCGGGAAACGCCTTGTCGGCACCCATCGTGTTGGACTGCTCGATCGGTTCGCACCAGTGGGCGTACTTCTTGCCGGCGTCGATGAGTTTCTGGATGTCGGGCGGGTAGCGGACGGCGATGTACTTGAAACCGTCGTCGGTGACGACGGCCCGCTCGGTGGTGATCTCGAGGAACACCGAGTCGCGGCGGTAGTCGCCGGTGGCCTTGAGGGCCGGCACGATGCTCTGGCCGTCAGTCTCGTAATCGGCGGGTGGCTTGATGCCGCACATGTCGAGGATGGTGGGGGCCAGATCGACATTGGAGACGAGCTGCTCGCACACTCGGCCGGGGGGGATCACGCCCTTCCAGCGGGCCAGCATGAAGGTCCGGGCCCCGCCATCGTAACAGCAGAACTTGCCGTTTCGGCCGTTGTCGCTGGCGAGCAAGACGGCGGTGTTGTCGGCGATGCCGAGTTCCTCGAGCTTGCGGAGAATGGCGCCGACGTGCGCATCCAGCCAGACGGCGGCGGCCTGCCGCGGTTCGAGCCCTCCCGTTTGCTTCAGCATCTCCTGCCGCGTCGGGGCTGCCGCCGGCGGCGTGTCGAGGTAGCCCAGCGTCGAGATGCGGGGGTCGCTGCGGAGCGAGTCGGTCGCGGGCGGAGCGTGCGTGAGGGTGGGGGCGACGTACAGGAAGAACGGCCGGCTGTGGTTCTGCTCGATGAACTCGAGGGCTCCCTCGGCGACCCATTCCATGTTGTGCTGCTGGAGAATTTTGGGGAGCCAGAACATCGGAGGCGGATTCTTGCCGCCCGCGCCGGGATTGAGCGCATACAGGCTGGAGACGTAGTCGAACCCGCATCTGCGGATGGACTCGACGGCCTTGTCGTAGTTGGCCCGCAGGGTTTGTTTGATGGCCGGGTCGTTCGGATCGGCGTCGATGGGCATCTCGGCCGGCTCCTCGTCGATGCCGATGTGCCACTTGCCGGCCAGGCCGGTGACGTAGCCGCCCGCTTGCAGCACCTGGGGCAGAATCCTCTCGCCGACCACGCCGGCCTCCCAGCCGATGTTGATCGGTCCGCCGGGCGGGCACTTTTGCTGCTGGCGGCTGCTGCGGCTGGCGTAGCGGCCGGAGATCACGTTGTAGCGGCTGGGCGTGCAGACCGGCGAGGCGGCATAAAACCGGGTGAACCTCATGCCGTCGCGGGCGAGGCTGTCCATGTGGGGCGTCTTGACCGCACCGCCGTAACAGCCGAGCTGATCGCGGTCCTGGTCGTCGGTGTAGATGACGATGACGTTGGGGCGGGCCGGACGGTTCGACGCTGGCTGACCGAGTAAGGCGGACACGGAAGCGAACAGGCTGGCGGCGCCGACCATCAGCGGTCGGGCGAATCCGGTAGTGCTCACGGGCTCGGTCATGCCGGTGAGCGTACAGGGTTATCGGCAAGGCGCCAACTCGACACTTCGCCCGCCCGCGGCCGGTCAACCGAATCGATTCCTGCTCAAGGTGCTGAGTCGAGGCAGAACACCGTACCGTCGGAGGACTGGATGACGATCTCGGCCGATCCGTCGGCGTCGAGGTCCGCGATGGCGGGCATCGACAGGTTGGACGGGGCTTTCCATTGCCACAGCACGCGGCCCTGGCTGTGATCGCCGGTGACGGCGATCAGGGACTCGCCGGCGGAGTAGAGGATCTCGTCGCCGCCGACACCATCGATGTTGGCGGCGCTGACGCGGGAGCCGGTGGGTGTCGGGGCCGGCAGCGACCAGCGCAGTCGGCCGTTCGCGGCGCTCATGACGCGGAGGCTGTCGCCGTAGCCGGCCGAGGCGATCTCGAACGTGCCATCACCGTCGACGTCGGCCAGGGCCTGTCGAATCGAGGTATTGTCCTCCGCGTTGCCGGCGCCGGCGGTGGTGGGAAAGTCGTCGCGGCCGGCGCCGTGCCAGATCGGCTCGCCGGCGGCGTCGAGCAAGGCGAGGATGTAGGGTGAATCGAGCAGGATCTGCCTGCCGCCGGTGGCGATGAACGGCCAGACCATCGGTTCCCCATACGCGGCCCAGGCGGGCAGCCTCTTGCGGTTGGCCAGATCGTGGCCTCGCTTGATCTCGCCGGTGCGGCCGTCGGCGATCCAGAAGCAGACTGGGTAAAGCGAGACGATCTCGTCCAGGCCGTCGCCGTCGAGGTCCGCGACGGCGGGTGGGATGCCGGCGTAGCCCCACTGGAATTCGTTGCGCACGATCGCCTTGCGCTGCGTCCAGACGATCTTGCCCGTACGGCCGTCGAGCAGATGGCCGAAGTCCGAATGCATGGGACCGGTGCGCACGTTGACGAACAGATCGAGCTGATGGGGCCGCCGGAAGTGGCCGGGCCACCAGTACGTGAGCGCGCTGAGGTTCCACACCGGCGGTCCGCCGGCGATCTCGGCGAACGAGGACTCCCAATAAATGCTGCCGTCGTGGCGGAAGGCGACGAGGACGGCCTCGCCCGCCGGGCCGGGTCGGGCGGCGATGATCTCGCAACCGCCGTCGCCGTCAAGGTCGGCGGCGAGCAGGCCGAGTCGCCGGCCGCCGTCGGTCATGCCGCGTGCGGAGCGTTGCCAGACTTCTGTGGGCGCCCGGCCCGGCGCGGTCGGCGGTTCGAGGGCGAGGATCTGGCCGGCGGGCGCTTCGATGACGACGGTCATCGGTCCGCCGGGTTTGAGCCGGGCGGCGATGGGCGTCGACAGGGTGATGCCGAGCGGCCGTCGCTCGATCGTCCGGACTTGTGCGTCGCGACCCGTCAGCACGGGCGATGCGCGGGTGGGCAGGCGCAGTCGCACCAACGCCGCCGGGCCGCGAGCGTCCGGGGGCTCGGCCAGCGCGATCGGCTCCAACTCGTCGGGCAAGCCTGAAACAGTCCATATCGGATCGAACGTGCCGCCGGTGGACCAGCGGCTCGACATCAGCGTGGTCCTCGGGGTGGTGTCGGCCGTCCCGGTGTGTTGCATCCACATCGCGGCCGGTCGGTTCGTCTGTTTCTCCTGGGTGACCAACACATGTTTCATGCCCTGTGTCGCGCCGGTGGACCAGGTGACACCCATCGTCGGCAGGTCGGCGGCGGCCCAGGCCGCGTGGTCGGCGGACCACAGCGTCCTCGGCTCGCCGGATCGAGCGCTGACCAGCTCGATCCGGCCCCAGGTCGGCACGAGAACGCCGCGCGTACCCACCGTGAACAGTTCGGCCAGACCGTCGCCGTCGACGTCGGCCGTGCCTTGCAGGTAGCGCCGTGGCAGGTCGCAGATCGTCCGGCCCGTGCCGGCGTCGAGGACCACGACGTGCCACTGCCCGTCGGCGATGTCGTTGAACATGTTGAGGGCGATCTCGAGGTGTCGATCGTTCGGATCGCCCTTTACGCGCGACGCGACTTCGTCGCTCTTGGACGCTTCGCGTCCGGTCGCGTGTAAAGGGTCGCCGACGGCGTTGACGACGGGGCGCGGGCCGACCTGCGGCCACTTGCTGCGGTCGTCGATGTTCGGCCCGATGTCGCGCCGCCAGCGAACGGACAGGCGCTGGGCCTCAGGCTTGGTGCGGTCGTAGTTGAGCACGTCGATGTGACTCTGGAAGTCGCCGATGGTGACCAGCTCCGGCCGGTCGTCGCCGTCGATGTCGACGATGCCGAACCAGCCGTAGGCCCGGCTGTGGTGATAACGCAGCTCGGTCTCCTTGCGCCCGGTGGTGCCCTCGTAGATCATGACGCGGTAGTGGGCGGCGACGCAGATCTCCTGCACACCGTCGCCGTCGATGTCGTTGACGACGTCGAGCGGCATGAAGATCGTGTCCTCGGGCGGGTCGGATCGCCAGACCATCCGCGGGTGGTCGGCGCCCTGGTCGTAGGCGAACAACTGGAGCCGGCAGATTTTCTGGTCGGTCCAGGTGTGGCTCCAGGCCGTCCGCTGCAGGCCCTTCACGTCGGGTAGGACCTTGGCCCAGCGCTGGTGATGATCCTCGGGCGCGGGCCGCAACGTGCCGCTGCCGTCGATGTCGCGCATGGCCGGCCCGGGCAGCGGGATGCCGGGTGGGGCGGTGCCGGCAGGGGCACTCGCGGAGTGCTCGCCGATGGCCATCCGTGAATCGCCGCGGACGGGGTCCACCTCGAGCACCAGTTCCTGACCGGCGGTGTTGTACTGCCAGCTCACATGTGGCTTGATGATCGCACCCTTCAGCGACGATCGTGACGTGAGCGCCCCGTCGTGGGCGTAGCGAGGCCAGTCATCGGCCGGTGCGGACGCGGCGGTCTCGCCGCGAACCGCCGATGCCAACAGCAGCACAACGCACGTCACGGTTCGGCGAATCATCCATTTCATGTCGATACCCCTCTGCTCGGTCTGCTGGCCCTCGTAGCCGTTTGCGGGTCTCGATCCGAAGTCAATAGCCACGAAAAGGCACAAAAAGCACAAAAGAAGGCTTGCTATTGCTTGCGCATTCTGTGCGTTTTAGTGGCTCGATTTCTTTCCTGTAACCATCATGCACGACTGCCTGGTGGCAAAGGTACCCAGAAAACCTGTACCCGGCTACTCGCGCCCGAGTTTCTCGTGCGTGTGGCGGAGCAGTTCCTCGGTCTTCTCCCAGCCGATGCATTCGTCGGTGATGGAGACGCCGTATTTCAGCTTGGCGCGGCCGGGCTTGAACGGCTGGTTGCCCTCGCACAGGTTGCTCTCGATCAACAGACCGATGAGCGAGGCGTTGCCGTCGACCCGCTGCTGGACGACGCTCTTGAGCACCTTCTCCTGGTTCTGGAAGCTCTTGCCGGAGTTGGCGTGGCTGCAGTCGACCATGAGGTAGGGCGGCAGCTTCGCCTGGCGGAGAACGGCGACGGCCTCGGCGACCTTGTCGGGGGCATAGTTGGGGCCGGCTCGCCCGCCGCGGAGGATCAGATGTCCCCACGGGTTGCCGCGGGTGCGGATGATCGCGGTGCGGCCCTCCTCGTCGATGCCCAGGAAACTGTGCGGGTGGCGGGCGGACCGCATGGCGTCGATGGCGATCTGGAGGTTGCCCTCGGTGCCGTTCTTGTACCCGACGGGCATGGACAGGCCGCTGGCCATCTGGCGGTGTGTCTGCGACTCGATGGTGCGGGCCCCGATGGCGGCCCAGGTGATCAGGTCGGCGATGTACTGCGGCGTGATGGGGTCGAGCATCTCGGTGGCGGCGGGCAGGCCCAGGCCGACGATCTCGAGCAGGATGCGGCGGGCCACCCGCAGTCCGGCGGTGATGTCGAACGTGTCGTCCAGGTGCGGGTCGGTGATCAGGCCCTACCAGCCGACGGTGGTGCGGGGTTTCTCGAAGTAGATGCGCATGACGATGAACAGCCGATCGCGCAGCTCGACGCTGAGGCGTTGCAGCCGCTGGGCGTATTCGAGGGCCGCCGCCTCGTCGTGGATGCTGCACGGGCCGACGACGACGAGCATTCGGCCGTCCACGCCGCTGAGGATCTGCCGGACGGTCTCGCGGCTCTCGACGACCGTGCGGTTGACGGCGGGCGTCATCGGCAGCTCGTCCCGCACGAGTACCCGTGGGGCCACGAGCGACACCGTCTTGACGACGTTGATGTCCTGCGTCGGCTGGGGCGCGGACCAGCCGCCGCCCGGCCGCTTGGCCACCGCCGCCTCCGAACTCCCCCATCCCCCCGCTCGCTTGCGTCTTTGCTGGGTCATCCATCCATCCTGCCGGTCATGAACACACCGTGAACACGCCACAATAGCGAATCACGTCGCCCGAACCAAGCGTCGCGAGACACGATTCGTCCTCGGCTCGCGAAGAGTGTAGCGGTTGCCTACGACGGAGCATGGTCGGTCTTTGGGGGGCGGGCATTCCTGCCAGCCTCTTGCTTTTGCCGGAGGTGGAAAAGGGCTCGGGAATCGAGGAGGATGGACGCGAGCGGAACCGCAGGCCCGGTCGCTCGGAGTCACCTATGAAGTTCTCCATCACCCCGACGGTGTTCTTCCTCGTCATCGGTTTTTGTGCTGCCGCGTCGGCTGAGATGGTGCCGTACAGGAAGCAGTGGGACGTGAAGCTGCAGGGCCTGCCGCCGAGCGAGGTGCTCACGAAACTCGACTTGGATCGGCCGGGACTCGAGAGGGTCAAGGTGGCCGCCGGCCAGGGGGATCGGTCCCGGGCCCTGGCCGA
>JACQVT010000075.1 GCA_016209665.1 Planctomycetota bacterium
CAATCGCATCGTGGGAGGCCCGCGCCGGGTGCGGCGCTGAGGATGAGACCGGTACCCGAAGAGAAGACGCGCGAGGCAAAAGCGGCGGCAGCGACGTGTCGCCCATCTCGTCGAGACACGAGGAGGAACGGAAATGAACGCAAGGCGAACGTTGGCGGTCATCCTGCTGGGCTTGGTTGCATGGGCGTCCAGGGCAACCGCCCAGACGCAAACCATCACCTACGGGTGGGAGGGCGACACCACCAAGACGCTGTGCGGGGCGTTTCAGATCGGCCAGGTGCTACCCTCGAACGTGGGCGCCGGTTTCGGCGACCCGGTGCGGACGGGCGATCGCAGCCTCAAGCTCGTGGACAATTCCGGCTCCTTCACGCCGCAGGCCTACCTGGCATGGGTCACGGGCCTGCGGGACGGCGATCAGGTGACCGCCAGCTTTTGGACCTATGACACGACCCCGGGCGTCTCGCCGTCCGGGCGCGTTTGGGCCCACTGGAATGACAGCCCCGACGACGTCTATGGCTTCAACGGATCCGCCGGCGGCCCGGACTTCACGCCGGGCAGCGGGTGGCTCGAGACCACTTACACCTACACCGTGGTGAGTTCGCACACCGGTATCGTCATCGAGTGCCGCACCTACTCCGTTTTCCCGGACACCATCTGGGTCGACGACCTCAGCGTCACCGTCCCCGACCGCGCCGGGGTGGTCGTCCACCTGCCGACGGAGTTCACGTTCCAGTTCGCCAACGGCTTCAACCAGGTCGCGCTGACGAGTACGGCCGAGACCGACAGGATGATGACCCTCACGGGTGCCACCACCGGCAACATCACCGGCTTTGCCGTGACCGGCCTGAGCGCCGCGTTTCCGACCACCGCCCTGAACGGCTCGCAGCTTTTCGACCCGATGGGCACGCCCAACGACCCCAACGACGATGCCGACCTGACCGTGGGCGGGGGGACGCTCGACGGGGCCGACGTGCGGTTCAAGGTCGGCGGCAGCGGCCTGTACAAGTTCACCTACACGTTTACCACTGACATTCCTCTAACCTCCCAGCCGGCGACGGTGTACGTCGGCGTCCAGAACGGCAAGGTCATCATCACCGAGATCATGCACCGGCCCAACAACACCACCGGCGGCAGCTTCGACCCCTGGGAGTGGGTGGAGATCAAGAATGTCTCCGCCGAGTCCGTCGACCTCGATTCGCTGCACGCCACCACGGACGTGGGCGTGGATGCGACGTGGAATCTCCTCGGAGCCACCATCCCCGCCGCCGAGAAGCGAGTCATCCTGTCCAGCGCTACCGTCTCTGCGTGGTTGAGCGAATGGAACAGCCCGTGGCGGCCGGGAGCGGCGATGACGGCGGCGGACATCGCGCCCTGGCGGGTCGACCAGGGCTACACCAAGCCCCCGCTGCTCAACGAGGACACCCTGTTCCTGTTCGACTGGAACACCAACGATCTGCTGGACGCCGTCACCTACCGCAACGGGATCAACGGCTGGCCGCGCTACTCCGACGGCATCACCTTCTTCCTCGAGGACGGCAAGTATTCCGCCACCGACAACGATGACGGGGCCAACTGGAAGCTCTCCCGTCCGTCCGCCAACAACGCCTACCAGACGATCGACACCTTCGGCGGCTTTAACGACTGGGAGCGGGGCAGCCCGATGCTCGAACCCGGCGGGCCGACGGTCATCCCCCCGGCCGCCGACAACTTGTTCATCACCCTGCCCAACGATGGGGCCGCCCATCCCATCACCCTGACCGCCACGCCCGACACCGGGGCGACCGTGACCAGCTTCGCGATCCTGTCGCTGCCCGTGGCCGAAGCGCCGACCGCCGGCGCCGCCGGCGGCCTCAGCGACCCCAACGGCGGGGCCATCGTGGGCGTACCCTACACGCTGGCCGGCGGCGGAGCCGTCGTGAACTTCACGCCCGCGGCCAGCGGCGTCTTCACCTTCTACTGCCGCGCCACCGACGACCTCGGCACGCTCTCCAACGTCGCCACCGTCACCCTCTACGTGCAGGCCGTCGACCAGGTGGTCATCACCGAGATCATGTACGACCCGGCCAACCAGGGCGACAACGACTGGGAGTGGGTCGAGGTCTACAACGCCGGCAGCCAGGCGGTCACCCTCGGTTCGCTGACCGACCTTTTCCACAACGCGGTGGGCAACCTGGCCGGCAACGCCAACGCCACCCTCGCCCCCGGCACGGTCAGGATCCTCGCCCCCGACAACCCGACCACCCGCACCAATGCCGCGTTCCTCGCCGAATGGGCCCGCCCCGGCGGCTCCGGCTACCCTGACCTGACCGACGCCGACGTCATCTGGGTCGCCAACCCGGCCAGCAACTGGCGGTGGCTGAGCAACAGCGGGCTCTACACGATGCGGCTGTACGCCTCCGACGGCAGACTGCTCGACGCCGTGACCTACAACACCGCCTCGCCCTGGCCCACCGTGCCGTTCCCCGGCTCGCAGAGCATCTACCTCAAGCCGACCCGGCTCGGTTCCATTCTCAACGACGAGGGGGCCAACTGGCTCCTGTCCGCCAACGGCGAGCATAAGGCCTACGCCACGCCCGAGACCGCCGGCCTGCCCACCGAC
>JACQVT010000870.1 GCA_016209665.1 Planctomycetota bacterium
CGTCCGGCCGGTCTGACCGCCAGCGATTTCGATTGGCTCGACCGGCTGGCCCAGGCGATTGAGCAACAACTGCATCTCAAGACGCTGTCGCCGGCGATGTCCTTCCTGCGGCATCGACTCGTGTCGAGCAACGGGCAGACGGCGATGCTGGTGGTCAACCTCCAGTCGAACTTCATCAGTTCGGCGGCCGCCGAGTCAGTCGGGCAATGCGAGAAACTCATATCCGCCTCGCCGCCGCCGGCCGGTCTGACCACGGAGATCACCGGCACGGCCGGCATCGGCCGCGACTACGGCGTGGCGACCCAACGGGCTCTGCACGGCACGACGTGGGTGACGATCGTCGCCGTGCTCGCGATCCTGATACTCGTGTACCGCTCGCCGGTCGGGGCGCTGGTGCCGCTGGTCTCGATCGGGGCCAGCGCGTATGTCTCGCTGGTGGTCCTGGAAATGCTGGTCCACGCCGGCTGGCCGGTCTTCAGCATGGAGAAGATCTTCGCGGTGGTCCTTATCTTCGGTATGGGCGTGGACTTCGCGTTGTTCTGGATCGCCCGCTATCGGGAGGAACTGTCGCTCGCCTCGGAGGCCCTTGACGGGAGGGGGCCGGAAGAAGCGGGCGGGGATGCCCGCCCCCCAAGCGAGACGAGGCGGGCGGGGATGCCCGCCCCCCAAGCGAGACGAGGCGGGCAAGGATGCCCGCCCCCCCCAGAAGGCGGACTGGCCCCGGCCGCGGTGGCCGCCACCCGCTTTGCGGGCCCGGCGATCTTCGTCAGCGCTGCGACGACCATCTGCGGTCTGACGACGATGCTGGCGACGAATCTGGCCCCCACGCACAACGCGGGCAAGGTGCTGGCCCTGGTGCTGACCATCGCCCTGCTGGCGGCCCTGACGTTGGCGCCGGCGCTGGCCCGGCTGCTCGGGCGGGCGTTGTTCTGGCCGATGGGCCTGGGCGGACCCGCCACTCTCGGGGAGGGACGGCTGTGGCCCGCGGTGGCCGGCGTCGTGGCCCGCCGCCCGAGGCCGGTCCTGATCGCCGGCGTGCTGGCCCTGGGCATACCGGCGGCGTGGTCGCTCACGCTGCAACCGCGATACGACTCGCTGTCGGAGCTGCCGCCGGGTTCGTCCTCGCGGCGGGGCTTCGAACTTGTCAACGAGCAGTTCGACAAGGGCCAACTCTACTCGAACTACCTTTTCCTGCGCTTCCCCGACACGTCGCGGTCTCTAACCGAACTGCATCGGCTCGGCGAGACGCTGACCGACCGGATCGCCGGCGTGGCGGGCGTGCACGACGTCTACTCGCTCAGCGCGCCGCTGGGCCGCAAGAAGGCGGGCGTCTCCGGTCAGGTGGGCTCGGCCCTCGCGTGGCTCAGCCAGACCCTTGAGGATCGTCCGGCCGCCGCATCGTCCCCGTTCCAGTCGTTCCTCAAGCAGTTGCCGCTCGCCGGCGGCATCGAGGAGATGGGTGAGTACCTTCGCACGTTCTACCTGGCCGACGAGCCGCGGGTCCTGAGGTTCGAGGTGCTGATCGATTCCCTGCCGTTCTCGCCCGAGGCGATGGGCCTGATGGACCGCGTGCGGCACACGGTGGATGAGACCCTGGCCGATGCGCTTTCGGCCGACGCCCGGCCGCGGGTCTTCGCCACCGGCCCCACGCCCTACATCCTGGCCATCCGCGATGTGTCCAGCCGCGACCAGATCCGCGTCAAGGTGCTCGCGTCGATTGTGATCGGGGCGATCGTTTTCGTCCTGATCCGCGACCTGCCGTTGACGCTGTTCATGCTGGCGGCCACCTGGCTCACCTACGGAGCGACGATCGCGCTGGCCCAGGCGTTCTTCGTGCACGTCATGGGTGAGAACGGCCTGGATTGGAAGGTGCGGCTGATCGTGTTCGTGATCATCGTGGCGGTGGGCCAGGACTACAACATCTTCCTGGTCAGTCGGCTGTTCCAGGAGCCGCCGGAGCTGCCTGATGCCGAGGCGGCCCGGCGGGCGATCGTGCGGACCGGCTCGGTCATCAGCAACTGCGGCCTGATCATGGCCGCCACGCTCGGCTCGTTGTGGGCGGGACAGCTCGGATTGCTCAAACAGGTGGGCTTCGCCCTGGCCCTGGGGATTCTGCTCGACACGTTCTTCGTCCGGCCGCTGCTGCTGCCCAGCTTCTTTTTGGCCACGCACCGCCGCCGCACCCGGGCCCTGAACGCGGGGGAATGATGAAGCATGGCGCGGGCTTCGCCCGCAACCCAACGACGCGGGGACGGGGGGACACGGTGACGCAGGGCAGGGCCGACTGCCGATAGCTGATGGCCGATGGCCGAAAGCTGATCGCTGACGGCTTCTTACGCCTTGCTGACGCGGAGGACTTCCTCGGGGGTGGTGATGCCGGCGCGGACCTTGTTCCAGCCGTCCTCGCGGAGGAGGCGGAGCCCGTTGCGGAGGGCGGCCTTCTGGACGACGCCGGCGGAGGCCCGCTGGACGACGAGTTCCTTGATCTCATCGTTCATCATGAGCAGCTCGAAGATGCCGAGCCGGCCGCGGTAGCCGATGTGGCGGCACTCGCGGCAGCCGCGGCCGCGGTAGAGCGGCTGGCCGGGCTTGAACTCGAAGTCGGCGGGCAGGGCGGCCCGGTCGGGCGTGTAGGCCTCCTTGCAGTGCGAGCAGATCTTGCGGACGAGCCGCTGGGCGAGGATGCCCTCGATGGAGCTGGAAACCAGGAACGGCTCGACGCCCATGTCGAGCAGCCGGGTGTTGGCCCCGGACGAGTCGTTGGTGTGCAG
>JACQVT010000076.1 GCA_016209665.1 Planctomycetota bacterium
CAGCAGGAAATCCGCCTTTACGGGCGCGGCCTACGTCTTCGCCCGCAACCAGGGAGGAGCTGACAACTGGGGCCAGGTCAAGAAGCTCATCGCCACCGACGGCGCCAGTGGCGACAAGTTCGGCTCTTCGGTATCTATCGACGGAGACGCCATCGTCGTCGGGGCTCAGGAAAAATCCTCCGGGCAGGGCGCGGCCTACGTCTTCACCCGCAACCAGGGAGGAGTTGACAACTGGGGCCAGGTCAAGAAGCTCACCGCCTCCGACGGCGCCAGTGGCGACGGCTTCGGCGTTTCGGCGGCCATCGACGGCGACACCATCGTCGTTGGGGCCAGCAGGAAATCCGCCTTTACGGGCGCGGCCTACGTCTTCGCCCGCAACCAGGGAGGATCTGATCAATGGGCCGAGGTGCAGACGCTCATCCGTTCCGACGCCGGCAATTACGAGTACTTCGGCAACTCGGTGGCCATCGACGGAGACACCATCGTCGTCGGGGCATATAACGATGACGTGGGCAGCAACGACGATCAGGGCTCGGCTTACACCTTCGTGCGCCAGGGCGATTCCTGGCGGCCATCCGCGCAGGTCGCCGCCTCGGATGGCGCCGCCGACGACTACTTCGGCAATTCGGTGGCCGTCGACGGGGACACGCTTGTCGTCGGGGCCAAGGAAAAATCCAACGGACGGGGAGCGGCCTACGTCTTCGCCCGCAACCAGGGAGGTGCCGACAACTGGGGGCAGGTCAAAAAGCTCACCGCCTCCGACGGCGCCGGTGGCGACTACTTCGGCACCTCGGTGGCCATCGACGGCGACACCATAGTCGTCGGAGCCAACAACATTGACGCAGCCTACGTCTTCGCCCGCAACAGGGGAGGATCTGACCAGTGGGGCGAGGTCAAAAAGATCACCACCTCCGATGGCGCCAGTGTACAATACTTCGGCACCTCGGTGGCCGTCGAGGGTGACACTATCGCCGTCGGGGCCGAGCGCAAATCCAGCAATCGAGGGGCGGCGTACCTGTACGTTCCGGCGCTCGGCACCACCACCACGCTGGCCGCCTCGCCCAACCCGTCCACCTATGGCCAGCCAGTTACATTCACCGCCACCGTGACCTCCACCGACGGCACGCCAGACGGGGTCGTGGCGTTCCGGATCGACGGCTCGACGGTGGCCACGGCCACGCTTTCCAGCGGCACAGCCACCTACGTGACCTCGACGCTGGCCGTCGGCTCGCACGCCGTAACGGCGATCTACGGTGGCGGCGGCGATCTCGCGGACAGCAGCGACTCGCTCGACGGTGGCCAGACCGTCAACAAGGTGGCTACGACGACCAATCTGGCCTCATCGCCTAGCCCGTCAAGCTACGGCCAGGCCGTGACCTTCACGGCCACGGTGACCTCGACCGGCGGCACGCCAACCGGGGTCGTCACGTTCACCATCGACAGCTCGACGGTGGCGACGGCCACGCTATCCGGCGGAATAGCGAGTTATGTGACCTCGACGCTCGGCGCGGGCGCCCACACGTCGCGTGTCGCCTACGCCGGCAACGCTAACCTCAGTAGCAGCGAATCGCCCACCCGTAGCCTCACGGTCAACAAAGCGGCTACGACGACCACCATGGCCTCTTCGCCTAACCCGTCAACCTACGGCCAGCCGGTGACCTTCACCGCCACCGTAACTTCAACGGGAGGCACGACGACCGGGGTCGTGACGTTTTCGATCCACAGCTTGACGCCGGTAACGGCGACTTTGTCTGGCGGCACGGCCACCTACGTGACCTCAACGCTCGACGTGGGCGACCATATGGCGAGCGTCGCCTACGGTGGCGACGCCAACTTCAACTCGAGCAGCGGCTCGCTCGACGGGGGCCAGACCGTCAATAAAGCCGATACGACGACGGCGCTAGCCTCTTCGCCTAACCCGTCAGCCTACGGCCAGTCGGTGACCTTCACCGCCACCGTGACCTCCGCCGGCGGCACGCCCACCGGGGTCGTCACGTTCACCGTCGACGGCTCGACGATGGCAACAGTCCCATTAACCGACGGCATTGCGGAATACGTAACCCCGTCGCTCGGCGCGGGCCCGCATTCGGTGAGCGCCGCCTACAGTGGCGACCCGAAACGCAACGCGAGCAGCTCGACCGCCATCACTCAGACCGTCAACAAAGCCGATACGACGACGGCGCTGAGCTCCTCGCCCAAGCCATCAGCCTACTGCCAGACGGTGACCTTCACCGCCACCGTGACCTCATCCGTCGGCACGCCGTCCGGCGGGGTCACGTTAACCGTCGACGACTCCCTCGTAGGAACGGCGACATTATCAGGCGGCGAGGCAACATACACGACTTCGTCGATCGGC
>JACQVT010000871.1 GCA_016209665.1 Planctomycetota bacterium
CCGCGCCGAGCATCGGGAGGTCGTAGAAGCTGTCGGAGTACGCCCAGCTGTCGGCGAGGTCGACGGCATGCTCGCTCGCCCAGGCCTGGATCGCCCGCAGCTTGCCGGGGTCGGCGAGCACCTTGGCCGTCACCTTCACGCCCGACCGCACGATCATCCCGTCGTACTGCCCGGCGATGGCCGCCAGCTCGTCCTCCTTGAGCCCGGTCTTTACGTCGGCCGTCACGCCTTCGACAGCCTCGATCATCTTGAGCCCCTGCTGGTCCAACGGATCGGCTACCAGAATCTTCATCATGGGTGTTTCCCTCGGAGGGTGTGTGAGAAGCCCTTTCCGAACCGCGCCCGTCAGGAAACGGTCTGCGGCGAACGACGTCCGGGAGCAGAGTCCGCTCCCTGACGGTCGCGGTTCCGACAGACCTGGAGCTTCTCACGCACGCTGCCAGCCTAGAGTCCATCGACGGTCATCCGCCGCGATACAGGGGTATTGTATTCCGGCAGGACGGCCGTCGCCATCTGCGGATGGAATCGTGGCCACCGCCGTGGACACCCGGCCGGTTCTCAATCAGAATGGCCGGGCATGTTCTTCCAGTTGAACCATCGCCGGATGCTGCTGCTGACGGAGGGGCAGCTCGGCATCTTCTCGTCCAAGACGGCCGTCTCGGTGCTGCGCTATCGGCCCGATGACGTGGTGGGCATTTTGGACTCGGCCTGCGCGGGTCAAGCGCTCGGAGCGATCGTGCCCGGCGTCAAGGAAGTGCCGATCGTCGCCCGCGTCGCCGACGCCGCGTCGCTCAAGCCCGACGCGATTCTGATCGGCGTCGCGCCGGCGGGTGGGGCGTTGCCGCCGGTCATGCGGCAGCACGTCTTCGACGGCCTGCGGCAGGGCCTGGCCATCGTGAGCGGCCTGCACACGCTGCTGAAGGACGACCCGGAGTTGGTCGGGCTTGCCCGCGAGCACAACGCCGAACTGCACGACCTTCGCGACTTCGCCCACATCACGCGGATCGGGATGGGCCTGGCCCGCCAGACGCGGGCGAAACGGGTGCTCGTGGTCGGCACCGACTGCAACTGCGGGAAGATGGTCACCGCTTTGGAGCTGCGCCGCTCGGCGGTGCGGGCCGGCCTGGATGCCGCGTTCGTCGCCACCGGCCAGACGGGCATCATGATCGAGGGCTGGGGCATCGCCATCGACCACGTGCTGTCGGACTTCGTCTCCGGCGCCGTCGAGATGTTGGTCGAGCACGCCGCCCTTGACACGCCGGCGACGCGAAGCATCGGGCCTTCGGCCCGCGAGCCAGGCTCGCCCGGCGAGTCAAGGGTCGCCGACCGGCCGATCATGTTCATCGAGGGCCAGGGCTCGATCTCGCACCCGGCCTATTCCGGCGTGACGCTGGGCCTGGTGCACGGCGCGTGCCCCGACGCGATGGTCATCTGCCATCGCCCCGACCGCACGCACCACAACGGTTGGGCTGACTGCCCGGTTGCTCCGATCGAGCAGCAGATCGCCATGTACGAGCAACTGCTCGCTCCGCTGCATCCGGGCAAAATCGTGGCCGTGGCCGTCAACACCGCCAGCATGGACCCCGCCGCCGCGGCGGATGCCGTCCGCGACCTCGCCCGCCGCACCAATCTGCCCGCCGCTGACCCCATCCGCGACGGCTGCGACACCCTGCTGGTGGCGGTCCGTGCTGGCGTCGGCGTTTGAACCGCCGTAGCCTTCGGCACCAACCAGCGGTATACTTGAAGCATGATTGCCGACACCATCCGTGATGCGCTCCACCGGGAGTCTTTCGTGCCGTTCCGCCTGGTTCTCAGCAGTGGAGGCGGCTACGACGTTCGCGACCCCGAACTCGTCGTGGTGATGAAGTCCGAGGTGTTCGTCGCCTCCCCGGACGGTGAGCGATCCGCTCACGTACCCTTGCTGCACATTGCCTCGCTGGAGACCCTCCGGAACGGACGCAAGTCCACCCGGCGACGTAATCGTTGATCGCCCCGGTGCCCCATCATCTCGCTGGCAGAAGACCGAATCGACCCCCGAGAATAGACTTCAAGAGCCGGACAGGCTATAAAACGTGGCCGGAGTTGAACCGGTATCCCTGCCCCGGCGGATCTTCAGCATGCCGGCGATTGGGAAGGGCAGGTTCGGAAAGGTCGGCCGGGAGGAACCCCGCCGTTTGCGTGCACTCCGGGCTGATCGCTGACCTATGGAGACGCGGCCTTGGCTGACGACAGTCCGGCGGACAGACCGACGACCGCGACGCCGGCGCCGACCGACGGTGCGGCGGCGACGAGGACCAACGGCACTGCGGCAGCCAACAAGGTCGACGTGCCTCGGGGCGTCTGGCTGCAGTGCCCGGCCTGCCAGGCCACCGTGTTCCAGAAGGCCCTCGAGGAGAACATGCACGTCTGCCCCGAGTGCGGCTACCACCATCGCATTGCGGCCCGGGTGCGGATCGCCCAACTGGTCGACCCCGACTCGTTCGAGGAGTTCCTGCCCGACCTGACCTCGACCGACCCGCTGAAGTTCAAGGAACGGCTGACGTACAAGGAGCGCATCCGCGAGGTGCAGGCCAAGACGGGCGAGGCCGAGGCGGTGGTGGTCGGCAAGGCGTTCATCCGCGGCCGGCCGGTAATCCTCGCCGCGATGGACCCGTTCCTCATCATGGCCTCGAAGGGGGCGGTGGTGGGCGAGAAGATCACCGCGGGCCTCGAGCGGGCCACCGACGAGAACATCCCGTTCGTGGTCGTGACCGCCTCCGGCGGGGCCCGCATGCAGGAGGGCATGATCTCGCTGGTGCAGATGGCCAAGACGTCGTCGGCGGTCGCCCGGCTGGATGATGCGGGGGGGCTGTACATCGTGGTCATGACCGACCCGACCACGGCGGGCGTGGCGGCCAGCTTCGCGTCGCTGGGCGACATCCATCTGGCCGAGCCGGGGGCGATGATCGGTTTCGCCGGCCCGCGGGTCATCGAGAACACCATCCGGGCCAAACTGCCCGAGGGCTTCCAGTCGGCCGAGTTCGCCCTCCAGCACGGTTTCGTCGATCGCATCGTCCATCGCCACAACCTGCGGACCGAGATCGCCCGCATCATCGACTACGCCGGTAAATGATCGGGGGCAGACAAGCGAATCGGCGCCCGGCACCTGGGACGAGCCGCGGGGTTTGTCCCGGCGCATTCGTCCGGTAAAAGACCTATGCACCAGGCCAACCCGACTTCTGAACAAGGTCCGCGAGCATCCATCCGATATGCCAGGTATCGGTCCGCCGGGAGGTGCCGATCGTCGTCGGAATCCCACGGTCATTGCGGAGCCCAGGCCATGTCGTCGCCCGATCAGTCACCGATCTTCAGCAGTCTGAGCGGCGAGACGGATATGATCGAGCTGGTCGAGGAGTTTGTCGGCAACCTGCCAGTTCGTCTCGCGGCGATCGAGCAGGCGGTCCAGGCCGACAACCTGGCCGAGTTGACCCGCCACGCCCACCAGCTCAAAGGCGCGGGCGGCGGCCATGGCTTCGACGTCATCAGCCTCGCCGCCGCGGAGCTGGAATCGGCCGCGAAGGCCGCCCGGACCGCCGAGGAGGTCCGCACGCAGGTCGATCAACTCGTCGTCCTGTGTCATCGCGCCACTGCCACCCCATCCCCATGAGGGCCCGATTGACCTCTACCGCCGTTGCTGCTGCCGCTCGCTGCGATCCATGAACAACTCGACGTAGGACTCGTAGCGCGAGACGTCGATCTCGCCCGCCTCGACCGCGGCCTTGACCGCGCATCCGTCCTCGTGGATGTGCACGCAGTTCGGATACTTGCAGTGGGGGATGCGGTCCACGAACTCGACGAAGTGGGCCTCGAGTTCGTTGAGCGGGACCATCGCCACGTCCAGGGCCCGGATGCCGGGCGTGTCGATGATCGCCCCGCCCATGGCGAGGCCGTACCACACGGCGGTGGTGGTGGTGTGGCGGCCCTTCTCGGTGGCGATCGAGACGTGGGCGACCTTCAGGTTCAGGTCCGGCTGGATGGCGTTGATCAGCGAACTCTTGCCGACGCCGCTCTGGCCCACCAGCATCGTGATCTTGTCCTTGAGGATCCCCCGCAGTTCCTCGACGCCCTGGCCGCTCGGGACGCTCGTCGCAACGGCGCCATAGCCGATGCGGCGATAGCGCTCGAGAATCTCGTCGGCTTCGCCGTCTTTGTCGAGGTCCACCTTGTTGAGGCAGACCAGGCCCACCGGCCCGCCCGCGTGCACGGCCACCAGGTAGCGGTCGATCAGGTGCGGCTTAATCATCGGCTCGCGGATGGATGAGACGATGACCACCTGTTCGACATTGGCGGCGATCACGTGAAACCGTCGGCCCTCGGAGCGGTGCAGCGTCGTCCGCCGCGGCAGCACCTCCTCGATCACGGCCTGACCGATGGTGCTCTCCGGCGCGGGAGCAAACCGCACCTGGTCGCCCGCCACCACCGGGTGCCGCCCCTCGATCAGTTTTGTCCGCAGGACCCGCCGCACCGTGCACATCCACGTCCGGCCGCCGGCGTCCACCTCGACGAACTGCCCGCGCACGGCGATAACGGTGCCCCGCAGAAACGCACTGCCGTCACCCGGGCTGGCCGGCTGGGCGCGTTCGGCGACCGTCCGCTTGCGCGAGAGTTCGCCTTTGGCCCGGACGGTCTCCCAGACGGCCGCGTCCTCAACGGCCGGATCGGCCTGGTCCCGCCGCGTCCAGTCCTTCCGGCGTCCCGGTTGCTGGCGGTTTTGCCGAAAGGCCACCCGTTTGCCTTGGCGCTTGCGCTTACCCACGCCCCACGCTCCCAGCCGGTCCCACCTTGTCACCGCCGGCATTCTACCCGACGGCCATCCCCGTCGCCTTGCGGCCCGTGCCGCATGGGGCTAAACTCCGCCCTGTGAAGCACGGGGCCATCGGGTCTCGTGCGGGGTCGACTATTGTCCGCGAAAGGAGTCAGCCGTGCCCGAGAACTTCGCCGATCGACTGCTGTCGGCCATCCACCTCAAGCGAAGCCCGGCCTGCGTGGGTATCGACCCGGACTACGCCCGGTTGCCGGCCGAGATCGCCGAACATCGCGAGTTGAACGACGCCACCGATTCGGAAGCGGCCTTGGATGCCGTCTTGGAGTTTTCCCGGCGCGTCATCAAGATTGTGGCCCCCTACGTGCCGGCGGTCAAGATCAACACCGCCTTCTTCGAGCGGTTTTACTGGGAGGGCATCGAGGGCTACTACGAGCTGGTCCAGGAGGCCGCCCAGCACAATCTGATCGTTATCGGCGACTGCAAGCGTGGAGATGTCGGCAGCACCAGCGAGATGTACGCCCGGTCCGCCCTGTCCGACCCGGACTTCGCCAACCTGGACGACATGGTCGGTCCCGATGCCATCACCGTGAACGCCTGGGCCGGTCTGGACGGCGTGCAGCCGTTCATCGACGTAGCCAAGGATGAGCAAAAGGGGGTGTTCGTCTGGGTGCGGGCGAGCAACCCCTCGGCCGGTGTCATCCAGGACGCCAAAATGGAGGGCGGGCTGACGGTGGCCGAGCACCTCGCTCAGCAGGTCGCCACGTGGGCGGCCGGCGAAGGGTTGACGGGCCGCAGCGGCTACAGCGCGGTCGGCGCGGTGGTGGCCGCCAAGGGCAAGGAGCCCACCGCCCGCCTCCGCGAGCTGATGCCCAAGTGTCTGTTCCTCATGCCGGGCTACGGCGCCCAGGGCGGCACCGCCGAGGACATCGCCGCCGCCTTCAAGCCGGACGGCTCGGGAGCCCTGGTGACCGCTTCCCGCAGCGTGATCTACGCCTATGAGGACATGAAGTACGTCGAGCGCTTCACCAGCGAGTGGGAGAAATGCATCGAGGCCGCCTGCAAGGACTTCGTCGCCGAGATCAACAAGGCCCTGCAAAAGTAGCCCCAACCGCGGCCCAATGAGAGCCCGGAGCGCAAGCGGCGGGTCGATCCGCTAACGGAGGCACGTTGCGCCTTATGGCCGGCCGGCCCAACCCCATCTGAAGCTGATAGCGAACCCACCACCTCCCGCCTCGCCGCACGCCCCCAGCCATCGAGACAGCGAACGGCCGCCGCTTGGTCTCCATGCCGTGACCTGCCGATGGCGGTTTGGACCGCCCGACCGAGTGACTCCCACACCTCCACCGGGTGGTTCATTTCAACCAGGGGGTTGTTGATTTCGATGAACACGGGCCGGCGACGATGGATTCATCCGCCCTCCAGCCCCGGAACCAGGGGGTAAGGGTCTGGCACGTGGCTTGCCAACCTGCCCTCAGGGACTGTTTTAGCTTCGGGAGCGTGCAAGTGCGAGTTGATTGGCTGGCCGGGCGGCGTGTTCGTCCCAGGGGTGTCCGAGGATTCACTATTGCGCGGGTGCTGGTGATCTCAGCCATCGTTCTGTTTGCCTCAAGTGCTTTTCTACCAGCATTTTGGGTTCAGGTGGCCGCGGCCAGGCAGGCGAGGAGCGTCGAGACGACTGAGCAACCCTTCGGGGAAACAACCTGGGCATTCCGGTACCCCTGAGGGCGTTATCCGTGGCGTAGCGCGTGTCGCCGGGCGGAGTCCAACGGGCGAGGAGGAAACCGGACCGGGCAAGGCCCGGGCTCAAGTAGGCGGCCGTCATCGCGGTGGTGCCGCAAGGCAATAACTGGCAGGGGCTTACGTTAGGCCCTCCGAAACTGGCCACTGGCGAGAGACCGGAATGCATCGGGTGCTGATCACGGGGGCAATTCATCCCACCGGTGTGGAACGGCTTCGAGCCGAGCCAGACCTCCAGGTGGAGATTCGTCCCGACCCTCCCCTCGGCGAAATCCTGGCGCTGGTGCGGCGGATACAGCTCACTTGGCTGGAGCAAGGATGATGCGCTGTCGCGATGCGATCCTGATGATCGTGGCGTTGTGTGTGGTCATCGGCAGGACGCCCGCGCGTGCGGAGGGGGACCCTGGCGCGATCCGCTGGAAGACGCAATCCGGGACGGCCCGGCCGGCCGCCGAGCCGGCGGGTTCGGCCGCTCTGGTGACCACGACGAGGGATCGGCACCTCGTGGTCCAGTTCAATAAGGTGCCCGGCCGGGCCCAACGGGCGGCGCTGGCCAACCAGGGCATCACGCTGCAGCGCTATCTGGGCAACAACGCATTCTTTGCCCGTGTGAAGGGGCGACCGGGCAGCGGCCAGGCAGCCTTGGCGGCCGGCCTGCGGGGCGCGTCTGCGATCCGCCACGAGTGGAAGCTGCACCCGCGGCTGCTGCGGGGCGAGTTGCCCGACTACGCCCGGATTCCCGCCGATATCGCCGGCGTGCCCGGTGCCAAGGAGCGCAAACGCGAGGCCGAGCAACGCGGCCAAGTCACGGCCACCGAGGAGGTCGCCGCCCTGTACGTCGTGTTCCACCCGGACGTCGACCTGGATACCGCGGCGGCGACGGTCGTCGGGCGGTACGGGGGCACCGTCCGCAGCCCGATCCGCAGCATCAACGCCGCCGTGGTGTGGCTGCCTGCGGATCGTGTGCAGGCCTTCGCCGAAGAGGACGAGGTCCAGTGGGTCGAGCCGCCCCTGCCTCCCCTGGACGTGTCGAACGACTCGAACCGCTACATCACCCAGGCCGACATCGTCCAGGC
>JACQVT010000873.1 GCA_016209665.1 Planctomycetota bacterium
GCATCCCCGTGGCCACCGCCCCGTTACAGGGTATCGACAGCCTCCTCAGCATCGCGCAAATGCCGCCGGGAGTGCCAGTTGCGACAGTTGCCATAGGCTCGGCGGGAGCCCGAAACGCCGCCATCCTGGCCGCGCAGATTCTGGCCCTGGCCCAGCCGGAATTGCGCGAGCGCCTGGAGAATTTCAAAAGTTATCAGGCGGAAACGGTCGATAAGAACTGCCAAGCTTTGCGGGAGCAACTGCGCCGTGCCTAAGCCGCTGTCCCACAAGACCATAGAGTGGGTGGGCGGCCTCGACGGACAGGTCCGGATGATCGATCAGACGCTCCTGCCGGGCGAGTGCCGGATGATCTCCTGTGGGGACGTGGAGACGTTGTGGGAGGCCATCCGGAACCTCCGGGTGCGGGGGGCGCCGGCGATCGGCGTCGCCGCGGCCTTCGGCGTGGTGCTCGCCATCCGCCAGGCCACGACGACCCGGATGCTCTTTGAAAAACTGACGCAGGCTTACGAGTACCTCGGGAAATGCCGGCCCACCGCGGTCAATCTGTACTGGGCCCTCAACCGGATGCGGCAGGCGGCCGAATCCCATCGGGATCTCCCCCTCGAGCAGCTCAAGGCGTTCCTGCTGGCGGAGGCCAATGCGATCCGCGACGAGGACGCGGCGACCTGCCGAGCGATCGGCGAAATGGGCCAGGCCCTCATCGCGGAGGGCGCCGCCGTCCTGACCCACTGTAACGCGGGCGGCCTGGCGACGGCGGAGTACGGGACCGCCCTGGCGGTAATGTACGCGGCCCACGAGCGAGGCCGTCGATTCCGAGTGTACGCGGGTGAGACCCGCCCCCTGCTTCAGGGGGCACGACTGACCGCCTGGGAGCTGGCCAACGCAGGTGTTGACGTCACCGTGATTTGTGACAGCATGGCCGGCCTGCTCATGCGGCAGGGAAAGGTGGACCTGGTGGTAACCGGGGCGGACCGGATTGCCCGGAACGGCGATACGGCCAACAAGATCGGGACTTACGGCCTGGCCGTGCTGGCCAAGGCCCATCGGATACCGTTCTATGTGGCCGCTCCGCTGTCCACGTTCGATCCGGCGCTCCCGGACGGGACGGCCATCCCGATCGAGGAACGTGCTGCGGAAGAGGTAAGTAAGGGTTTTGGTCGGGTTTCGGTCCCCGAGGGCGTGGCTTGCTATAATCCCGCGTTCGACGTGACGCCGGCCGAACTGATCTCGGGCATCATCACGGAGCGAGGCCTGATCCGGCCGGTCAACGCCGCCGGGGTCGAAGAAATTTTGAAGATTGGCCCTTGCAAAGCCAAAGAAAGACGTTAAGATTCCGCCCCAATAGAACCGGCGGCGCGGTCGGTTCTGGGAAATCGCGGCCAGACCGCAGTACTGCCGGGTGTTTCTCAATCAGAGGGATCCGAGTCGGCGCGGCTCGGTGAGTGCACTGTGTAGTCCGTTTTGGGTTAGGGGTTTCATGAGCCGGCCAAGGGAGCCGGTACCGACGAAACCTCGATGGCCTCCAGTTGGGAGGCCGACTTGTTCCCTTCTAAAGGAGGCACGCAATGTCCAAGTGGAGCAGGCTAAAGGTCGCATTGTTGACAGCTACTGCGACGCTGTCGGCACTGCAACTGTCCGGTTGCCTGGGCGACAACTGGTATCAGCGGGTCGTTCAGTACGTGGTCATCGGCAACCTGTTTGACTAACTAGGCCAGCAGCCGGGCGGATCGTGAGGAGCCGATTGTCGAGGCTTTCGCAGCCCGAGACGCCCGGGGAAGGTCTAATCCTTGGCCTACAATTTCGAACTAGGAGAAACAAATGTCGAAGGTGACTTGGATGAAGTGGGGTTTGATTCTCGCAGGCTCGACCGTGGCGGTGTTGAACCTCGGTGGCTGCTTGACGGACTTCGTCCTCCAGCAGCTCGTTCTCTCGGCGGTCAACTGACGTAAGGTGGCGGTGGCCGCGGTCAGCCATGGCCACCGCGTTCAGGGACTGGCGAGAACGGAACTCTGAGGAGTTCCAACTGAGCACGCCGGTCTATCCGAACCAATAAGGAGGCTTGCAATGCTCAAGCGTTTGAGAGTGTGGACGTACTTGGCACTGGCGGCGGGCGCCAGCCTGTATCAGTTCGGCTGCAACGGTGGCTGGTGGCCGTGGAACACGGACGCGGCGAGCTGGCCGCGCATCATCGCGGCTATCGTGCGCGAGGATCTCTTCAGCTAAGAGGTCGCGACTGAGCCCTCGGGTTCCAGTGTGGCCTTGGCGCGAAGCGCTGACTCGCCGTTTGTGTTCGCCCCCGATCATCCGATGGCGGGGGCGGTAACCAGCAAGGCTTCCCCAAGGCGCGGACTGCGGTCGCTCGAACACCAACTAAATGGAGAATTGATGATGAAGCGCTTTATGAGAGTTCTGTCGCTCGCTGGCTTGTCGTCGGTGTACCTGATGGCAGGCAACTGCACGATGACGGGAGACGGCTGGTCGTTCGTCCAGACGCTCGGCCTGAATCTCAGACAGCTTCTCCCGTTCCTGCCGTAAGGCGGTGACAGCGGGAGAGGATCCGACAAGCTCCGCGAATCGTCGCTGTGCCCGAGCCGTTGGGTGTGCGCCTATGCGGCACCATCGGTTCTTGGGCAGCGCGACGATTCGCGGATGTTTTGGTCTAGGGGCAGTCCTCATGCCGAGGACTGTCCGTTTTTTTCTCCGAAGGATGCTGTGGTTGTCGTGTCATCCATGGCAAGGATCTTGGCCGACCGCGCTGCCCGGTAGAGCGGCCGCCATTGCGTGCCCCACTTTGTGGCTGTTCCTGTCGGCCGGCTTCGTGGGGGGGTGTGCTGGCTGTGTGCCCCCTGCGCTCATCGATCCCGACCTCCGGCTGGTCTTCAACGATCCCGAGGCCTCGCCCACCCCGATTGCCGCGCACGGCGATCCCGTCTTTCGCGAGCAGGCCGTCTTTGAGTCTATTCCCGGAAAGCAGGGCAGTCACGCGGCCACCGTCGCCGCCTTCCCGGACGGGGAGTTGCTCGCGGCGTGGTATTCGTACGACGGCCCGCACGAACTGACTGGTGCAGCCATCTACATGGCCCGACATCGGCCCGGCGAGCCGCAGTGGGGCGCCCCCTGGCTGCACGTCGACCGGCCCGAGGGCGACGGGAACCCTGTCCTCTACCACGAGCAGGACCGCGTCTGGCTGTTCCAGGCCGTCGTGCCGGGTGGATGGTCCACCTCGCACATCGAGGTGCAGGTTTCCGAGGATCGAGGCGGCACGTGGTCGCGGCCACGGTCGCTCGTCTCTCCGCTGGGAGCGAATGTACGGTACCCCCCCGTCCGGGCAGCCGACGGCACGCTGGTGCTCCCGGCGTACGACGATCTGGTCCCCCGGAGTCTGTTTTTCACTTCCTCCGACGGCCGGGACTGGGCGCTTGTAGGCATGGTCGCCACGTCACCCGCCTGCCTTCAGCCGTCGGTGGCTCGCCTTCCCGGCGGTCGGCTGCTCGCCGTCATGCGGAACAGCGGCGGAGGCTGGCTCTGGGTGATGGCGTCGGACAACCACGGCCGCTCCTGGTCCCCACCGATGGATAGCGGCTTTCCCAACCCCGGCAGCGCTGCGGTGCTGCTTCAATTGGCCAGCGGGAACCTCCTGCTCGTCTTCAACGACAGCCCGACCGCCCGTGTGCCCCTCAGTGCCGCGATCTCCGCGGATCAAGGCGTCACGTGGCCGATACGCCGGGTGCTCGCCCAGGGTGACGGGACTTACAGCTACCCGGTGGCCGTCCAGACCCCTGACGGGCTGGTCCATGTCCTGTATTCGCTGAATCGCGACCGGATCCAGCACCTCACGTTCAACGAGGCGTGGCTGGCTGCCCCTAACGAGGCCGGTGAGGGACCCTGACTCTGCTCCGCCCCCCCGACCACAGGTCGCATCCCAGGGCCCAGAGTGCGTGACAGTCCGGGCGGCGACGCCGACGTGGGCTTCTCAGAGCCCAGAGCGCCGGCGACGGGTAGACACGACCCACGCGCTTGCGCTTGGGGCTCTGAAACACCCCGCCGATTCTGTCACGCACCCCAGGGCCCGTGGAA
>JACQVT010000874.1 GCA_016209665.1 Planctomycetota bacterium
CAATAACGCAGGCCGCCCCCAGAGAGCCACGCCAATAATCTCCACGACAGAGGAGGAGTGGGACGCCGTTTACTCGGTCAACGTGAAGGGCATATTCCTCGGGACAAAGTATGCGGTTCCCGAGATGGTAAAGCGTGGCGGTGGAGTTATTATCAACACAGCCTCCATAAGTGGAGCTAGACCACGTGGATCGCAGGCTGCCTACGCAAGCTCAAAGGGTGCAGCCATCGTACTCACTAAATCTATGGCTCTTGAGCTGGCAAGGCATAATATCCGCGTCAACGCCGTGTTGCCGGGAACCGTGCCCACGGACATCAACCGCGACGTGCTGGCCGGCGAGGGCGTCCGAGACGCGATCGTTGACGCCACACCGCTCAAGTCGCTCGGCACCTGCCAGGATGTGGCCGGGGCCGTGTTGTACCTGGCCGGCGACGAGGCCCGCTGGATCACCGGCAGCCTGCTCGTGGTGGACGGAGGGTTCATCGCCTAGATGAACACGCGGAACGAGTCAGATACCAGCACGAAGCGCCAGCGAGTGCGCATCGCGAAGTTCGCGCCAACAGTCGGGCACTCGCTTGCGCTTCGTGCTGGTCAATCGCTGCGGAACCGATATTCCGGGGCCGCCCGTGGGAAACGTGCATGAACACCAAGCAGATCGTCGACCTGTCGCACCCGCTGATTCCCGGCAAGACCAGCCGGAAGTTCAACATCCAGCAGGTCGGGGCCGAGACGGTGGCCCCGGTGCAGCGGCTCGCCGATCAGTGGTACATCATGCACAACATCGAGATGGTCAACCACATCGGCACCCACGTCGAGATGCCGTATCACCTGCGCCGCGACGGGGCGGACCTGCTCGAGTTTCCCGTCGAGCGGACGCTCGGGCCGGCCCGGGTGCTCGACATCGGCTCACCGCCGCCCGGCACGGCGGTGGGCCTGGACGATCTCAAGCAGGCGGCACGCCGGGCCGGGGGCGTTCAGCCCGGTGAGGTGGTCCTGGTCCGCACCGGATGGAGCGACCGGTTCGACACGCCCGAATACCTCAAGAGCCCCTGGTTCAGGGCCGAGGGGCTGAGCTGGCTCGTCGACCAGGGCATGGTGATGCTCGGCGTCGAGTCGGGGGGCGTCGAGGAGCTGTCGAGCACGACGCACGAATCACACTACGCACTGTTCGACCGCGGCGTTCCCTTGATCGAGAACCTGGCCAACATGCAGGCCCTCGGCGACCGCAAGCAGGTGATCTGCGTCTGCACGCCGCTGGCCATTGGCGGGTTGGAGGCGTTTCCCATCCGCGTGTTGGCGATCCTGGATCCGTGGACGCTCGGCTCGCCGTCGTGGTTCCGGACCCGGCTCGTCAAACGCCCGGTTCCGCCGCACGGCGGATCACAAGCAGGAGGTTGACCGATCATGGCGTTCAAGAGTGTTTCCTTCGTCGCCGACGGCAAGGGCAATGGGCAGCCCCGAGAGTTTTCGATCCCCGACTGCCCGGCCGACGGCGTGATCATGCAGGTGGAGATGTGCGGCATCTGCGGCGGCGACCCCTACATCTTTCGCGGCCAGCATCCACACTCGCACTACCCGCTCGTGATGGGGCACGAGATGATCGGCCGCGTCGCCGCCATCGGCAAGCAGGCCGCCGCGGAGCGCCGCCTCGCCGAGGGCGACCGGTTCATCGTCGAGGTCATGATCCCCTGCCGCAACTGCGACATGTGCCTGGCCGGCTGGTACCACCTGTGCCGGCGGAGCGAGCAGTACGGCGTGTCGCGGCCGGTCGAGCACGCGCCGGGCACGTGGGGAGCCTACGGCAACTACCTGTGCATCGACCCGCGGTCGATCACCCATCGCGTCAGCGGCGAGGTGCCCGTCGAACGGGCGGTCATCCTGGCCGTGCTGGCCAACGGCGTGCGATGGGCCCAGTTGGCCCGCGTCAGCATCGGCGACTGCGTCGTGATTCAGGGGCCAGGACCGCAAGGGCTGTGCAGTACCGTGGCCTGCAAGACCCTGGGGGCCGATGTGATCCTGATGGGCCGGGCCGCCGACCGCGAGCGGCTCGAGATGGGGCGGCGGCTCGGGGCCGACCACGTCGTGTGCGTGGAAGAGGGCGATCCCGTGGCCCGCGTTCGCGAGCTGACGAACGCACGAATGGCCGATGTCGCCCTCGAGAATTCGGGCGCGCCGGAGGCCGTCGAAGTCGGATTGAAAGTGCTGCGCCCGCGCGGGCGGTACGTGCTCAGCGGCTACTCGGGCGACAAGCCGGTCACCATCACCAAGGACGAGATCGCCAAGAAGGAACTCGAGGTGCTGGGCGGCTGGGGGCAGGCGGGCGGATTCATCCCCGGCATCAAGATCATCGAGGAGGGCCGATTCCCCCTCGAAATCATGGTCACCGACCGGTTCGAGCTTCCCCAGGCGGCCGAGGGCATCAGCCGCGTCGCCGACGGCCGCGTCGGCATGAAGGGCGTCGTGCTGCCGCCGAAGGCGTAGGAAGACGATGAGGGATGAGAGATGATTGATGATGGATGAGGAGTTCGGGATGACCCAGAAGGCTTACCAGACGACGGGCAGGAACGGGCGGACAATCGCGTTTCGGCTGCGGCCGGGCACAGACCTGATGACCGGCCTGAAAAATATCGCCGCTGAGAACAGTGTCCGGGCCGCCTACATCCCGGTGATCATCGGCGGGGTGAACGCGGCCGAGATCGAGGAGGCCACGCCCAGCCCGGACAGCCCGGTCGGCGTGGTGGCCAAGCACATCCACCTCACCGGCCCGATCGCCATCATCGCCGCTCAGGGCATGATCTGCGAACTTAACGACGGTTCGCTCGAACCGCATCTGCACATCGCGTTCGTGGACGCCAACGGGCACGTGCACGGCGGGCACCTGCTGGCCGGCACCGCCCCCGTCACCACCACCGTCGACGGCATCATGCAGGAGGTACTCGACGTGAAGTTCGGCCGTGGCTTCGACGCGGAGGTGAAAACGACGCTGTTCTTCCCCGCGGCGAGGTGACGTCTGCCGGACGGGGCATTGGGGGGCGGGCATCCCTGCCCGCCTTCTTCGGTCTTCTCACGCTCCGGTGTGGACGTCGGGCGAATGGGAACAGATCGCCGCGATATCTTCCCTGTTGTGCCTC
>JACQVT010000854.1 GCA_016209665.1 Planctomycetota bacterium
ACGTGTGACGGGCTGCTGGCAAGAGTGGACGGGACCGCTGCGCGTGAGACCGTTTCACGGGAGACCGCCCTGCGGGCGTGAGAAGTGAGAGGTGAGAAGGAGATAGGGGACATTGTTCTCACTTCTCACGCGCAGCGGTCTCACGCTCCGGCGGTCTCACGCAAAGCGGTCACCCGTCTCCTCGATTTCCGCGCAGTTTCTGGATATAAGATGGTTCGTGAGTGACAGTCGCAGACCCGAGCAACTGCTGGAACACCTGACCGAGCCGCAGCGGGAGGCGGTGACGCACGCCACCGGGCCGCTGCTGGTCGTCGCCGGTCCGGGCAGCGGCAAGACCCGCGTGATCACCCACCGGGCGGCGTACCTGGCGTGCACGGTCACGCAACCCCAACACATCCTGGCCATCACGTTCACCAACAAGGCGGCCAACGAGATGGCCGAGCGGATGCGCCGACTCGGCGTGGCCGGCGCGACTTGCTCGACGTTCCATTCGTTCTGCGCCCGGCTGCTGCGGATGTACGGCGACCGCGTAGGTCTGGGGCCGGACTTCTCGATCTATGACGAGGCGGACCAGACGGCGGCGATCAAGCAGGCCATCGAACGGCTGGACCTGGATGCGGAGGCGTTCACACCGT
This sequence comes from Planctomycetota bacterium, assembly GCA_016209665.1. GTDB lineage: Bacteria > Planctomycetota > Phycisphaerae > UBA1845 > PWPN01 > JACQVT01. The sequence goes on from JACQVT010000854.1 coordinate 636, forward strand.
CCAAAATGCTGAACGCGATCAGCAAGGCCAAGAACGACATGATCGACGCGACCCAATACACGGAGCAGGCCCGCGACTGGAACGAGAAGGTCATCGCCCCGGTATACACCGCCTACGAGCAGATCCTCGCCGAGCAGAACGCCGCCGACTTCGACGACCTGCTGATCAAGGCCGCCCGGCTGCTGGGCGACCATGCCGACCTGCGAGACCGGCTGGAAGACCGGTACCGCTACGTACTGGTGGACGAGTACCAGGACACGAACCACGCCCAGTATCTGATCGCCCGCGGCCTGTGCCTCCAGCGCGAGAACCTGTGCGTGACCGGCGATCCGGACCAGTCGATCTACGGCTGGCGGGGGGCGAACATCCACAACATCCTGCAGTTCGAGGAGGATTTCCCGAGCGCCAAGGTGGTCCGGCTGGAGCAGAACTACCGCTCGACGCCGCAGATTCTCGCCGCCGCCGACGCGGTCATTCGCCACAACCGCAAGCGCAAGCGCAAGGAGCTGTGGACGGGCAACGCGGCGGGCCGGCCGGTCCGCGTGGCCGGATGCGACGATGCGCAGTCCGAGGCGGCGTTCGTCGCGGGCCAGATCGGCGAGCACGTGGCGGCCGGCGGTGCCTACGGCCAGGTGGCGGTCTTCTACCGCGTCAACGCCCTGTCGCGCAACATCGAGGCCGCCCTGCGCGACGCGAGCATCCCCTATCAGGTGGCCCGGGGCGTGGCGTTCTTCCAGCGCAAGGAGATCAGGGACACACTGGCGTACCTCCGGCTGGTGGCCAACCCGTTGGACCAGGTGGCCCTGCGGCGGATCATCAACGTGCCGGCCCGCGGCCTCGGCGAGGTGACCGTCGAGCGGGTGATCTCGCACGCCGCGGCCGTCGGTCGACCCGTGCTGGAGGTGCTCGGGCAGCCCGAATCCATCGCCGGCGTCGGCCCTCGGGCCGCCGGTTCGCTGCGGGAGTTCACCCGAATGCTGACCGACATCGCCGCGGCGGTGCGGCAGGGGAGCCTTCAGACGGCACTCGAGCAGACGGTCCGGCAGACCGGCCTGGCACAGATGTGGTCGCGGGACGAGGACGACGACGCCATCGCCAACGCCGACGAGCTGATCAACTTCGCGGCCGAGTACGACCGCCAGCACGCCGACGGCAGCGGCTCGCTGACCGACTGGCTCCAGCAGATCAGCCTGGTCGCCGACCAGGACGCGATCGACCCCGAACTAGGAGCGGTCACGCTGATGACGCTGCACGCGGCCAAGGGGCTGGAGTTCGACGTGGTGTTCATCGTCGGCGTGGAGGACGGCCTGCTGCCGCACGAGCGGGCCCGCGACCGCAAGGCCGAGGTCGAGGAGGAGCGGCGGCTCTTTTTCGTGGGCATGACGCGGGCTCGACGGAACCTTACCATCAGCAGCGCGGACTGGCGGGATCGCCGCGGGATGAGCCAGCGGACGAGCCGGTCGCTCTTTCTTGCCGAGTTGCCGCGGGATAAGATCGCGCTGCTGCGGATCGGTGAGGACGGTCAACCGAACGGGGACGAGACAGCGGACGAGGAGACCCCCGCGTCGTCCGACGAATTCGCCGAATGGCGGCAGGGACAGCTTGTCCGGCACCCGAAATATGGAGTCGGGCGTCTGCTGTGGGTCCAGCCCCGCGGTGGCCGAACACACGCCGGCGTTAAGTTCGCGGCGCACGGCCAGAAGACCCTCGTGCTGGAGTTCGCGAAACTGCAAGCCGTCGATAGCGACGATGCGGACTAATGATCATGGCAGCCAACATTCAACTCAAGCTCGACACGCAGTACATCCACGACAGCCGCCTGGGGCTTCACCGCCTCAGCGCGGAGCAACTGAACGACGTCTACCCGCGGGTCGGCGGCATCCTGGCCGAGATCGCCGACGAGCGTCGGGCAGGCCGACACCGCTTCCGTGAGCTGCCGCACGAGCGGCCCGGCGTCGAGGCGGTCATGCAGGCGGTGGCGGACTACCACGACTCGACCGACAACCTGCTCGTGCTGGGCATCGGCGGGTCGGCCCTGGGCAACATCGCCCTGCAGTCGGCCCTGAATCCCTACACGTACAACCTGCTGCCCCGCGAGGACCGCCGCGGCCCGCGGCTGTTCGTGCTCGACAACGTCGACCCCGTCTACTTCGAGGCGGTGATGGACTTCGTGGGCCGGGACTGGTCGCGGACGCTGGTCAACGTCATCAGCAAGTCAGGTGAAACCGCCGAGACCTCCGCACAGTTCCTGATCGTCCGAAACCGGCTCGTCGAAGCCCTGGGCAAGGCCGAGGGCGAGGACCGAATCGTCGTGACCACCGACGCCGCCCACGGCACGATGCGGAAGATCGTCAATGAGCAGAAGTACCGCTCGCTGATCGTGCCCGACGGCGTGGGCGGGCGGTTCAGCGTCCTCACGCCGGTGGGGCTGTTCTCGGCGGCCATGTGCGGCATCGACGTCGACGCCCTGCTTTCCGGGGCGGCGGCCATGGACGCCGCGGTGAGTAACCCCGACCCCGCGATCAACCCGGCCGCGAAGATCGCCGCCATCCATTACCTCTACATGGAGCTGGGCAAGAGCCTCCACGTCATGATGCCCTACAGCCAGCAGCTCAAGGACCTGGCGGACTGGTACCGGCAGTTGTGGGCGGAGAGCCTGGGCAAGATCCGGCCCGACAACCAGGAAAACGTCGGCCCGACGCCGATCAGGGCCCTGGGAGCCACGGACCAACACTCGCAGGTGCAACTGTACCGCGAGGGACCGCACGACAAGGTCTTCACCTTCCTGGAGGTTGAGGAATTCGACGTCGATACCATCATCCCGCGGGGCTTCCCCGGCGTCGAGGCGATGGAATACCTGGGCCGCAGCGAAGAAGGCACGCTGGGCGGGCTGCTGAACATCGAGAAGAAGGCGACCGCGCTGGCCCTGCTCGCCAGCCAGCGACCCTCGATGACCATCCGGTTCCCGGCCGTCAACGAACGGACCGTGGGTGAGTTCATCTACCTGTACGAGTCGGTGATCCCGATCATGGGCAAGCTGCTGGGCGTCAACCCGTACGATCAGCCCGCCGTCGAGTTGGGCAAGCAGCTCACGTTCCATTTCATGGGCCGCCAGGGGTACGAGAAGATGCCGGAATAGCTCTCAGCCGATAGCTGATAGCTGATAGCTCCTATGGAACACGCCGTCATCATGGCTGGTGGATCAGGGACGCGGTTGTGGCCGCTGTCCCGGCAGGATCGGCCGAAGCAGTTGCTCAAGCTGTTCGGTGGCAAGTCGCTGCTGCGCCTGTCGTTCGAGCGGCTGTGCGGACTGCTGCCGCCGGAGCGAATCTATGTGATCGCGGGGCGGCCGTTCCTGCCCGCCATCGCAACCGAGCTGCCTGAGCTGCCGCTGGCGAACCTGATGGGCGAACCGTGCCCGCGCGACACGGCTCCAGCCGTGGGTCTGGCCGCTTGTCTCCTCGCCCAGCGCGATCCCGGGGGCACGATGGGCGTGTTCAGTGCCGACCACATCATCGAGCCTGTCGAGGCCTTCCGCGAGACGGTGGCCAAGGGGTTTGCCGCCGCCGAGCAGCATGCCGACGCCCTGGTGACGTTCGGCGTCACGCCCACAAGCCCGCACCCGGGCTACGGGTACATCCACATCGGCCGGCGGCTGGACGAGGGCGTGTACGAGATCGCCGAGTTCAAGGAGAAGCCCGACCTGCCCACCGCCGGCATGTACGTCGACAGCGGCGAGTACTATTGGAACGCGGGCATGTTCGTCTGGCGGGTTGCGACGATCCTCGCCGCGTTCGACCAGCACCAGCCCGAGATGGCCCGCGACCTGCGGGCGGTGGCTGACGATTTCCACGACGCAGCCAAGGCCGGCGCGATGCTGCAGCGGTTCTCGCGAATCGCCCGCATCTCCGTCGATTTCGCCATCATGGAGAAGGTCGACCGCGTGATCTGTGTCGAGATGCCCTGCCGGTGGCTGGACGTCGGCTCGTGGCCGAGCCTGCCCGACATCGTCGAACCCGATGCGGCCGGCAATACGGTCGCGGCTCCGCGATGCGCCACGCTGGACGCCCACAACAACATCCTCGTCAGCGAGACCGGCCACCTCATCGCCGCCATCGGCGTGGAGGACCTCATCATCGTCCACAGCGAGGACGCCACGCTCGTCTGCCACAAGAGCGAAGCCCAGCGGATCAAGGACCTCGTCGAACACTTGATGAAAAACCGCTAGAATGGCGTAATGGCGTCCGCCCAAACCTCGACGGCTTGCGAACTCCAGAGGCTCGCCCGAGAGCCCATGCGGGATCGACGCGCCGCACGTTGGATTCTCGCCTGGCTGGCGGCCGATGTACTTCGTGCCATCCGGCGTGGTCAACTAGGCATCGAGGAAGCCGAGCGGGTCATCTTCAACCTGGATGTGCTCCTGTTCTGTCGCCGGCACCTTCGTGATCGTGAATTGTCTTGGATCGTCGAGTACGGCATGGAACTCTCCAGTATCGAGAGGCTCGTCGGCAAGCGGGAGAAGGTGCTGGACGCCTGCCAGGTCATCGAAGACCGTCTCGCCCAGTTAACGGCCAAGCTGATCTCGCCGCCGGCGAGTTCTCCCCGGCGCGCCCTCCGTGCGCTCGCTCGGTCGGCACACGGCCGGCAGCGCTCATGTAAACGAACGAGGAGAGCTACGGCATTGTCTCGCCGCTGACTCGCCGAAGGGCCACACCCGCGTGAGGGGGGAACAAAGGGGTCGGGAGTCTTTTTCACCGATGGCTGGTCTTTGGCGGGCGGCCTCGGGGGCGGAGCGACGACTCGAGGCCCAGCCGCACGGCGGTGCGATGCTGCCAATTCGGCTCGTCATACGGGGCGCCGCCCTGGACGCAATTCCGTATCGATTCCCGCTCCGTTTCGCTCTCCGGCCAGTCACCACCGCGAGCCAGCTCGCCGGCGGCTCGACGGGCGTAGTCCGCGTCCTTGGTGAACAGCCGGCTGGGTCCCACGGCCCGGTTGAGCACGTGATACGCCAGCCCGCCCATCGTTTGTCGTGGTCGCCTCGGCATGTCCCCAACCTACGCTCGGCATGCATCGATGTCAAACAAGGACTCCCGACCCTGTTCCTTAATCCTTAATGCATCGATGTCAAAAAAAGACTCCCGACTCCTTTGTTCCTCTCTTCGTAGTCCGCGTCCTTGGTGAACAACCGGCTGCGCCCCGCGGCCCGGTTGAGCACGTGATACGCCAGCCCGCCCATCGTTTGTCGTGGTCGCCTCGACATGGCCCCACACCTACATCCACGATGCATCGATGTCAAACAAAGACTCCCGACCCCTTTGTGGTGTGTTCTTTCCCAAAAAGCAGAATGTCCCCTTTGTTCACAGCCGAGGTGGTGTGTTCTTTCCCAAAAAGCAGAATGTCCCCTTTGTTCACAGCCGAGGGTGGCGGTGGCGCATTCTCTTGCCGCAGCCTGGGGCGGCGGCAGACCGGCCGCGGGGCTGGCGTCGGCTGGCGGCACGTGCGAGGATGCAGCCATGCGGTACCTGGGTGTGGATTTGGGCGCCAGGCGGATCGGGCTGGCCTTGGCGGATTCCGACACGCATGTGGTGTCGCCGCTGTGCGTTATCCAGGCCCGAGTTGGTGCTGAGGTGAATGCCCGCGCGATTCTGGACGTGGCTGCGACCTATGGGGCCAAGGCCATCGTGATCGGCCTGCCGCTCAACATGGACGGCACGGAGGGGCCACAAGCCAAGCAGTCGCGGGCCCTGGCGGCGGCGATCGGCAAGGTCGAGGGGACCACCGTCCACCTGCACGACGAGCGGCTGACTTCCCACGCCGCCGATCGGCGGCTCCTCGACCGCGGCCTGACCCGAGCCGGCAAGAAAGCCCGGCAGGATGCCGTGGCGGCCCAGCTTCTCCTGGAATCGTTCCTGGCGATCCGGCCGCCTTAGTGCTCTGGCTCGTAAGCTCGGTGACGTATTCATGCTGGCCTCCAGACAACG
>JACQVT010000855.1 GCA_016209665.1 Planctomycetota bacterium
GCCCGGACAGGGTGCTCATCACCCATTGGGCCCAGACGGTCGGGTCGCCGGGGGCCGCCTCCTCGGTCTGTTGGGCCTCGGCGATGAGGCGGGCGAGGATGGCCGCGAACTCAACCTGCATGGCCCGCACGGCATCGGCCAGCAGCCCGTCCGCCGCCGTCACCTCTGCCGACAGCGTGGCCATCAGCCGGCAGTTGCGCCATTCCGGCCGCTCATTCAACGCAACCGCGCCGTCGAGCAAGGCCGCCAGTCGGCGGCCGGGTGTGGTCTGGAGCAAGGCCGGGCCGAACAGACACTGCTGATAGTCGCCCTGAACCAGCTCCAGGACCCCCAGGGCCAACTCCTGCTTGGTGCGAAAGTGGTGATAGAAAGCCCCCTTGGTCAGGCCGCTTGCCGTCTGGATGTCGGCGATGCCAGTGTTGTGGTAGCCGAACTCGCTGAACAGCCGTCGGGCGACCGCCAGGATTCCTGCTCTGGTTGCCTCGCCGCGTTTTTGGCGCCCGTCGCGGCCCATAGACCGCCTCCTGTGTGGATGGTAGAGTGACATACTGTTCGGTCGGTATGTTAGCCAGCCGGACGGCCGCTGTCAAGAGCCACTGGGGTCATCGTAGGGCCGCGGGTTCAGACGGATGAAGGAGGTCAAATCGGCCGGCCATGTCTTCGCCGCGGAGGTTGGCTACAATGGCCCTACTCGGTCAGTGGTTCCCAAAAGCAGGAGAACACGATGTGGTATAGGGTGTTGCCGACGTGTCTTGTATTGGTCAGCCTCATCTGGGGCGCGGCAGGCTGCAAGGATAAGACGGCTTCCTCGGCAGATAACGCGACGGCCACGGAACCGGCCCCCGAGGCGCGCAAGCCGCCCGTTTTCAAGGACGGTCCGACGGGGCAGAACGTGTCGATGTCCGAGATGCTGGCCCAGGCCCGCCGGCAGACCGGCGGGGCCGAGTTGCCCGCCGGGCGTCCGCCGATTGAAGGGGCGGTGGCGCCCGGGCACGGTGGGATGGCGGCCACGCTGCCGGCCGGGCACCCACCGATCGGAACGATGCCCGCGGGCCACGCGGTCGCGGGAGCCGGCAACCTGCCCGCGGGCCATCCCCCCGTGGGAGGCGGGGGTGATTTGAGCAGCGAACCACAGGAACCGGAGAACATGCTGCAATTCAACCTGCCGCCGACCTGGACCGTGCGCAAGACGCGGCCGATGACCGTCGCCGTTTACGGACTGCCGAAAGCGGAGGGCGATGCCGAGGACGCGGAGCTGGCGATCTCGCACTATCCGGGCATGAAGGACATCCCGCTGGACCAGCAAGTGAAGCGGTGGGCGGGCCAGTTTCAGCGGCCTGACGGGACGCCCACGAGCGACGTGGTCAAGCAGTCGAAGCTGGAGAACGCAGCCCATCCGACCACGACGATCGACATTTCCGGCCGCTATCGTGCCGGTTCGATGTCGATGAGCGGCAGCACGGAGATCAAGGACAACTATCGGATGGTGGTAGCTTACGTGGAGACGGAGGAAGGTCCGTGGTTCCTGCGGCTGGTGGGTCCGCAGGCCACGGTGGCCAAGCATTACGACGAGTTTATCAAGTTCGCCCGCGAAGCGAAGTAGCAGATGGCAATCGGGGCGATGCGCGGTCAAATGGAAGGCAGGACGCGAGGTTTCGCTTACCTGTGCATCCTCCAACCCTCAAAACGGACGGGCGGGAAGCCGGTCCCACACGGGTTTGAGGATGCACTCTACGAACACAGGATGTTCACGTCATGGAATACCGCCGCCTGGGATTGACTGAGGTCCAGGTCTCGGCCATCGCGATGGGTGGCTGGGCGTTCGGCGCCGAGCCGGGCGTTTGGGGCCCCGTCGACGACAACGAGTCGATCGCCGCCATCCAGCGGGGCATCGACCTGGGGATCAATCTGATCGACACCGCCCCGAGCTACGGGCGGGGGCACAGCGAAGCGGTGATCGGCAAAGCGGTGCAGGACCGCCGCGACCGGGTGCTGATCGCGACAAAATGCGGACTGATCCGCCGCAACGGGGGCAACTCGCAGGTTCGCTGCCTGCGGCCCGAATCGATCCATGCCGAGTGCGTCGACAGTCTGCGAAGGCTGCGTGTGGAGACCGTCGATCTGTACCAGCTTCACCGGCCGGATCCCGGGGTGCCGATGGCCGACACGATGGGCGCGCTGCTGAGGCTTCGCGAGGAGGGCAAGATCAACCTGATCGGACTGTGCGGCTTCGGCTGCGAGCGGATGGGCGAGGCCCGGCGGCACGGCCCGGTCGTCGCGCTGCAAACGGAACTGTCGATGCTCGAGCGGGAAGCTCGGGAAGACGTGCTCCCGTACTGCCGGGAGTACAACATCGGGGTGATGGCGTGCTCGCCGCTGGCCCGGGGGCTGCTGACGGGCAAGCTCAGGCCGGCGACCCGGTTCACTGATTTGCGTGCCGTGGATCCGCGGTTTGCGGGGGAGGCATTTGCCCGGAACCTCAATCTGGTACAATGCCTGGCCGCGATTGCCCAGCGGGCCGGATGTACGACGACGCAGTTGGCGCTGTGGTGGGTGACGCGGCAGACCGGCGTGACCACCGCGATCGCGGGCGCGAAGCGGATCTCGCAGGTGGAGGAAAACGCCGCGGCCGGCAGCCTGTCGATTCCTCCGGAGGCGGCCGAGGAGATCGATCGGCTCCTGGCGGAGCGAGCCTGATCATGCCCGACCAGCCTGACGACGCAGCCCACTCGGACGAGCATCGGCCAGCGACCGAACCGGCGTCGGCCGCCGGGGATCGCGGCGAATCCAATCCCTCCGACGCCGTACAGCTCTTGAAGCAGATTCTGGGCCGATTGCAGCGGATGGAGGGCGGGCTGTCGCAGCACGAGGAGTGGCTGCGCCGCATCGAACAGGAGCACCGGCAGGCGGCGGGAAGCGCAGCCGTCGGCGAGGCCGAATCCGCCGGGCCGCGGGCGGACGAGGGCGAACTCAAGCGGTTGATCGGCGCGCTGACGCTGGAGCGCGACCGGGCGGCCAAGGCCCTCGCGGAGGCCCAGCGACAGCTCGGCCAGTACCAGCAGGAGTTGACGGCGTTGCGGAGGCAGTCCGCCGACGCGCACAGCCGGCTGGCCGAACGCGACAAGCAACTGGCCGCCTTGAAGGAGGCCGCGGACGGGGACCGTCAGCAGACCGCGTCGCTGCAAAGCGACCTGAGCCGGCAGTTGCAGCAGCGACACGAGCAACTGCACGCGGCCCAACAGCGGCTGGCCGGGCTGGAGCAACAGGCGGCCGCCCGCGAGAAGCAGGTCGTTGATCTCCAAGCCGCGCTGGACCAGGCGGCCACGAAGTTCGAGGCGCTGTCGGCGGAACTCACCGTCCGGGCCGCCGAAGGCATGCGCGACGCGGCGCAGGCGGGCCAGGTGTGGCCGCGATTCGCGCGGTACGCCGTGGCCGCGGCACTGGTGGCCGCGTTCGCATCGGCGGGCTTGACGGCGTGGCTTTATCACCGCAGCGCGGCCGGCGCCGTGCAACGGATCAGCGCCATCGTCACCGCCCCGGGGATCGCCCCCGAGGTGCTCAACCAGTGCGCGACGGCGGCGATCCAGAACCGCAACGACTTGCAGGCCACGGTCGATCCGCGGGCGGGCACGCTCGAGCTGCGTCTCGACACCCCGCAGGTGTCGCCCGGCGTTGCCGCGGTGGACGCGGCGGCCCGGGCAATCGTGGCCCGGCTTGCCGGGGCGGCCTCGGTCGCGGCGAGCCAGCCGGCCGGTCAACCGGAGGTGCGGTCGCTGGCGGCACGGATTGCCGAGACGGACAAGCAAATCTCGGCCGCAACTCGGCCCGTCCCCGGCGCGGTCGCCGGTGAGGACGCCGCCCGGCTGCCCGAGCGGTGGCAGGCCCTGCACGAGGAGCGCGGCAAGGCCATCGCCGCGCTGGCGGAGATCCAAGCACGGACGGAGCCGAAGCCGGTCAGTGCCGACGCCGCCAACGTGACCGCCGAGCTGATCGCCAAGGCCGAGGCTGCCGACGCCCAGTTCCAGAC
>JACQVT010000886.1 GCA_016209665.1 Planctomycetota bacterium
CACTTAGAGGACCATCATCCATGTTAGACTGATCCCAGCCACGAGGGAACCCGGAGCGACTCATCTGGGGCATCTCCCAGAACCCCAGGATGCTTCTCCACCTCGTGCTGACCGGGATTCGCGCGGCGCGGTTCATAGATACCACGGAGGCACGCTACCGTCAATGCTTTTTGGGTCGGGTTCTTGGCCGCAATTGGTCGGTGGCTTGCTCGTGGTTTCTGGCTTGCCTGGCTGGGGGATTGGAGGCCGCCGCGCTTGGGCAGTTGGGAACAGAGAGCTGCACCCTGCCTCGTCGGGACTCCAGGTCGTGACGGGGTGGCCGCCTCCGGCGACCTGCGGAGAGAGTGGGCAGCGACATCCATTCCAAGCGAGATTGGGCGTGCAGGATGCCCCCCTGACTTTGTCCCCTGCGGGGTTACACGTTGAACCGGAAGTTGATCACGTCGCCGTCCTGGACGACGTAGGTCTTGCCTTCGAGGCGGACCTTGCCGGCGGCCTTGGCGGACTTCATGTCGCCGGCGGCGAGCAGGTCGGCGAACGCGACGGTCTCCGCCCGGATGAACCCGCGGGCGATGTCGGTGTGGACCTTGCCCGCCGCCTCGACGGCGTGAGTTCCCTTGCGGATCGACCACGCCCGGGCCTCGTCCTCGCCGCAGGTCAGAAACGAGATCAGGCCGACCGCGTCGTAGCAGGCGTGAATCAGCCGGTCGCGGGCGGGCTCCTTGACGCCCAGATCTTCCAGAATCGCCTGCCGGTCGGCCGGCTCGAGCTGGGCGATCTGCTCCTCGATCTCGGCACACAGGGCGATCGTCGCCCGGGCCTCGTCGCACGCGAAGGGCGGCGGGGCGGCGGCCTGGCTGTCGTCCACGTTGATGACCACGAGCAACGGCATTTCGGTCAGGAACGCGAAACTGGCCACCGCCTTGCGCTCCTCGTCGGAGTGGATCGCGGCCGTGATCGGCTGGTCTTGCTCCAGGGCCTTGGCCAGCCGCTGCATCAGCTCCAGCTCGCGCTTCTCCTGCTCGTGCGTTTTGGTCGGCTTGGTCAGCGCCTTCTCCAGCCGCTCGATGCGGGTGGTCGCCGTCTCGAGGTCGCAGAACCGCAGCTCGGCCAGCAGTTCCTCGAGGTCGGCCCGGGCGTCGACGCGGTTGCGGTAGGGCTGCACCGACGGGTTCGCGAACGCCCGCGGCACCGCCACCAGGGCGTCGCACTGCCGCACGCTCGGCAGGGCCCGCCGAAACTCGTTCTGCTGGGCGGCCGTCTCGTGGCTGAACCCCGGCACGTCCAGTACGTCCATTGTCGCTTCGGTGTACTTCTTGGGCTTGTAGAGGTTGTACAGGAAGTCCAGCCGCTTGTCCGGCACCTTCACCGCCGCCAACTGCTCGCCGACGACCGGGTGCGGACCCGCCGCGTGCCCCGTCACCGCCCTGAACAGGGTTGACTTGCCGCTCTGCGGTGGCCCGACGAATGCGATCTTCATGGATGGCTGCGATCGATGCCCACTATGCCCCGCCCGCCGGAGCCCCAGGCCCACTTGTCGCGGCTTGAGAGTCCGTCGCAACACGCTGAGATCGACGGGCTGGAAGTCCGTCGCGGCGAGCAACCGAGGCGGCCGGTGCGGGCATTCCCGGTCCAAGCTACGGCTCGATTGTAAGCGGGGCTGCGCCGGGGTCAAAGCATGGGCCGGTCAATCGGAGCCGTTCAAAGGCCGTGGCTCGCGGGCCGACGTGAGGAGGATGGTTCGTCACTCGGCGGGCTTGTCTGCCGGCCGGGGTCCGAACCACTTGAGCAGGGCCTCCTTCGGTACGTCAGGCTCCGGCTTGAACGCGGGGCTCATCGCGTATTGAGCTGCAGGCCGTCGTAGCGGGCCCTGTCGGCCGGGTCGGGATAGCAGCTCCACCAGTTATACTCGTGAAGAATCGTCGGATGCCGGCGGTCGGCGCAGGTGTAGGTCGGCGTCGCGGGCCAGCAATTCGGCCCGGCGGCGGGCCCGCTCCGACAGGTCGCCCTCGGCCAGCGACTGAATCCGCCAGGCGATCCGCTTCCAGAGCCAGTCCTTGTTGCCCGAGCGCGTGGCCTCGCCGAACACCTCGACGTATCGGCC
>JACQVT010000077.1 GCA_016209665.1 Planctomycetota bacterium
AACGGCCAGCGTGTGGGCGACTCGATTATCAACCAGCCCTGGTCGCAGTACGACAAGACCATCTACTACCAGGAGTTCGACGCTGGGCCGCTGCTGCGGGCGGGCGCCAACTGTATCGGGGTCATGCTCGGCGGTTCCTTCTGGAACAACCCCACCTCCCCCAGGGGCCGGTACTTCAAGGGCTCGACCGAAACCGACTTCGGCCCCCCGTTCCTGCTGTGGGTCGATGCGAACATTGAGTCCGCCGCCGGCCGGGCAGCGCGCGTCGTGTCCGACACCACATGGAAGACCTCGCCCGGGCCGGTGACGTTCAGCCACGTTTTCGGCGGCGAGGACTACGACGCCCGTCTCGAACAGCCGGGCTGGGACAGACCCGGTTTTGATGACAGCAAATGGTCCCCCGTCGCGATCTCGCCGCCGCCCGCGGCCAAGGTCGAACGGCAGTTCTGGCCGCCGATCCGCGAGAAGCAGGTCTTCCCGGCCAAGGACGTCACGGCCGCCGGCGGGGGCGTGTTCCACGTGTTCTTCGGCCAGAACGCCTCGGGCGTCCTGCGCTTCACCGTCGAGGGCAAGGCCGGCCAGACGTTCACCGTGCAGCCGTCCGAATATCGCACCGACAAGGGCGAGTTCATGAAGCCCCGCTGGGGCGACCCCGTGCTGTTCCGGTACACGTGCAAGGGTGGCGGCCCCGAGACGCACCAGTGGCTGTTTCACTATCACGGCTTCCAGACTATCGAGCTGACCGGCGCCGTCCCGCTCAATCAACCCAATCCCGACAAACTGCCGGTCATCCGCGAGATCGCGCTCGTGCACACCCGGGCGGACCTCGCCGAGATCGGCGCGTTCACCACGTCCAGCCCGCTTTATAACGACACGCACCGGCTCATCGATTGGGCCGTCCGCTCCAACATGTCCCACGTCATGACCGACTGCCCGCACCGCGAGAAGCTCGGCTGGCTCGAGTGCGCGCAGCTCCTCGCCCCGACGTTCAGCTACCGCTACGACTGCCGCGACTGGTTCGCCAAGATCACCCGCGACATCCGCGACGCCCAGGAATCCTCGGGCCGCATCCTCACCGTCGCCCCGTCGTACCCCGGGACGCGGTTTCCGGCGGCGTTCCACTGGACGGTCGAGTGGGGAGCCGCCGGCGCGCTGCTCCCCTGGCATCACTACGTCTGGTACGGCGACCCGCAGATCCTGCGCGACAACTTCGACTGCATGAGGCGTTTCGTAGATTATGTCGCGGCTCAATCCAAGGACGGCATCGCGCCGGGCGGTCTGGGTGACTGGTACGACTACGGCCACGGCCAGGCCCCCGGCCCCAGCCGCTTCACGCCGACGGAACTGACCGCCACCGCCGTGCAGGTGATGTGCATCGACGCGGTGATCGCGGCCGCGGACGTGCTGGGCCGCACTGAGGATGGGCAGCGTTATCGCGAACTCCGCGAGAAGACGGCCGCCGCGTACCGGGCCGCGTTCTACGATCCCGCCACGCACACGTTCAAGCACACCGGTTCATGCCAGTGCGCCAATACGATTTCGCTGGCCGCCGGCCTCGTGCCCGACTCCGATAAGCAGGGTGTGCTCGACGCGGTGATTGCCGACTTGAAGCGGCGCGACTGGCAGCAGACGCCGGGCGACGTGGGTCACGCCTTCTTCATCCGCGCCCTGGCCCAGGCCGGCCGGTCCGACGTCCTGCACCGTGTGTACTCGCGGACGGGCCTGGGCAGCTATGGCGGCATCCTCGCCAAGGGTTTGACCGCCATGCCCGAGACCTGGGATGCCATGAACGACGGCTACCAGTCGCACAACCACTGCATGTTGGGCCACGTGATCGAGTGGTACTACGGCTACGTCGCCGGCATCCGCCAGCAACCCGACAGCATCGGCTGGAAGCGCATCCTCATCGCCCCGACCCCCGGCCCGCTGACTTCGGCCCAGGTCAAGTTCGATAGCCCCGCCGGCAGGATCGCTGGCCGCTGGAAGGTCGAAAACGGCCGGTTCCGCCTTGACGCCGAGGTGCCGCCCGGCACGACCGCACAACTCATCGCCCCGGATGGCACGAGCAAGGTCGTGCAAGCAGGCCGGCACACGATCGAGTGCGATTACGGGCAAACGGAGTAGCATCGGATGTGACATAAGATCGTGGCGCTCGTGTGAACCAGCCGCCCCGGCTGGGGAACCTGTGGCCCAGCCGCCCCGGCTGGGGAACCTGTGGTCCAGCCGCCCCCGGCTGGGTTCACCGGGCGTCAGAATGCACAGTCGAGGGCGACTGTGCCACAATCTGCTGTCGCGCCCGGTAGCGTCATCCATGGACCCGTGACGCTAGGCAGGTCGGGGCGCCTCGGGTATCATCCCCCCGATCTTGATTCGCTTGTCGCTTGCGGACCCGCGGGAGAACCACTTATGACACATCTCGGCGAGCCCTCACACCCGTTCGTGAGTCCTATCGACGAACGGGGCAGCACGGCCTACGTTTTCGTCATCTCCGCCGTCGCCGCCGTGGGTGGGCTGCTGTTCGGCTTCGACACCGCGATCATCGCCGGGGCGATCGAGTTCGTGCGGACGCACTTTGCCCTCGACCCGATGCAGGAGGGCTGGGCTGTCGGCAGTCTGCTGATCGGATGCATGGTCGGGGCCGCCAGCGCCGGCATCATCGCCGACCGTTTCGGCCGCAAGAAGGTGCTGCTCATCACCGCCGCCTTGTACATCATCTCGGCCGTCCTGGCCGGCATCCCCCGGACGCTGCAGGAACTGGTCATCGCCCGTTTCCTCGGGGGGTTGGCGGTTGGGATCTCCTCGATGGTCTCGCCCATGTACATCGCCGAGATCGCGCCCGCCCGCATCCGCGGGGCCCTGGTCACGCTGAACCAGATGGCCATCGTCACGGGTATCCTGCTGGCCAACCTGGCTGCCGGCCTGCTCGTCGACACCGGCGAGAACAACTGGCGGTACATGTTCGCATCGGCCGCGGTGCCGTCGCTGCTGCTGCTCGTCGCCCTGTTCGCCGTTCCGGAGAGCCCGCGATGGCTGGCCAAGCAAGGCCTATCCGACCGGGCCCTGGCCATCCTCGCCCGCGTGGGCGGCCGATCCCACGCCGAGGTCGAGCTGGGAGAAATCCAGACCGCCCTGGCCGAAGAAGGCGGCGCGTTCCGCGAGCTGTTCGGCCCCGGGCTGCGCGTCGCGCTCGTGATCGGGGTGGTGCTTGCAGTCCTCGGCCAGATCAGCGGCATCAACACCGTGATCTATTACGCGCCGAAGATCTTCCTCAAGGCCGGCTACGCCGAGACCAGTTCGGCCACCTGGGCCAACGTCATGGTGGGCACGACGAACTTCGTGATCACGATCGTTTCGCTGGCGGTTATCGACCGGATCGGCCGCAAGGCCCTGCTGATGATCGGCACCGCCGGCATGGCCGTCTCGATGGCGGTCGCGGGCATGTATCTGACGTCGGAAACCGTGTCCCTGGCCGTCAAGGTCGCCGCCATTCTGCTCTACATCGCCAGTTTCGGCCTCGGAGTCGGTGGCGTCGTCTGGGTGGTCATCGCCGAAATCTTCCCGACCAAGATTCGCGGCCGGGCCGTCTCCGTCGCCACCGTCGCCGTCTGGGCCGCCTGCTAC